>NZ_FZMO01000198.1 GCF_900197875.1 Frankia canadensis
CCCGCGTCCCCCGACTCCCCTGCCACCGGGCACATCACCCCGCGCACCGGTCCGCAGGGGGTCTCCGCGGCTGCCGGGGGCGACACTGCCAGGCTCGGCAACACTGCCGGGATCGGCGACACTGCCAGGCCAGGCGACACTGCCGGGCTCGGTGCCGCCGGGCCCCGGAGGGCGCCCCAGGCGCCGGCGCGTCTCGCCGTCGAGGTCGCGGCGGCGCTCGTCGCGCTGGTGCTGCTCGGCCTGCTGCAGAACGTGGACGTGCTGGTGCAGGGGCGGCTCGCGCCGCAGCTGTCGGGCTCCTACGCGGCCGTCTCCGTGGCCAGCAAGGTGCTGGTGCTCGCCGCGGTGGTGCTCGCGGGCTTCCTGCTGCCGGAGGCCGCCGACCGGCGCCATCTGGGCCAGCACGCTCTGCATCAACTGGGCGCGACCATCGCGATACTCCTCGTACCGGCAGTGGGGCTGCTCACCGCCGCGTTCCTCGCACCCGACACACTTCTTGCTCTGGCCTTCGGCCCCCGCTTCACCGACGCCTCCGGCGCGCTCCTCCCCCTGGCCGCGGCGATGACCTGTCTCGGAGCTACCGTGTTGTTCACCCATTACCTGCTCGCTCTCGGCGAACGCGGCGTCCTGCTGGCCCTGGGGCTCGCCGCCGCCGTGGCCCTTCCGCTCCTGGTCTGGGCGGACGGATCCCCCACCGCGACCGCTCGCGCCGATCTCGCCTGCCAGGCGGCGCTCGCCGTCGTCACCGGCCTGTCGGTGCTGGCCGCGGCCCGCCGGACGGCCCGGGCATGAGCGCGCAGAGCAATGGCCGTGGCCCGGGCGCCACGATCCCGCCGGTGCCGACGGGCCTGATCCGGCCGCAGGCGGGCACCGCCGCGGGGACCGGCACCGGTGACGCCGTTCCGGCCCGGCTGCTGGCCGCGCAGGTCGGCGCGCCGGGCATCGAGGAGGTCGCCCAGCGCCCGCCGTCACTCGCCGAACTCGTCGAGACGTCGGGGCTGCGCCGGGTGCACATGCTGGCCTGGCGGGACCTCGACGACCCGGAGTCCGGCGGGTCGGAGCTGCACGCGGACAAGGTCGCCGAGCGCTGGGCGCAGGCCGGCCTCGACGTGAGCCTGCGCACCGCGATGGCGCCCGGGCATCCCGAGTCGGTGCGGCGCAACGGCTACACGGTGGTCCGCAAGGCCGGCCGCTACTCGGTGTTCCCCCGCACCGCGCTGTCCGGCGCGCTCGGCCGCACCGGCCCGTGGGACGGCCTGGTCGAGATCTGGAACGGGATGCCGTTCTTCTCCCCCGTCTGGGCCCGCTGCCCGCGGGTGGTGTTCCTGCACCACGTGCACGCCGAGATGTGGCGGATGGTCCTCTCGCCGCGGCTGGCCACGGTGGGCGAGACGATGGAGTTCAAGGTCGCGCCGCCGATGTACCGGCGGACCCGCATCCTCACCCTGTCCGAGTCGTCCCGGCACGAGATCATCGAGCTGCTGGGGCTGCCGCCGCGCAACATCACGGTCGTGCCGCCGGGCATCGACCCGGCCTACACCCCCGCCGGCGAGCGCTCGCCGCATCCGCTGGTGCTGGCGGTCGGCCGGCTGGTGCCGGTGAAGCGCTTCGACGTCCTCATCGACGCCCTGCTGCGCGCCCGTGACGAGCACCCGACGATGGAGGCGGTGATCGTCGGCGACGGCTACGAGCGGCCCGAGCTGGAGAAGAAGATTCGCGCGGCCGGGGCCGGCGAGTGGCTGCGCCTGGTGGGCCGGGTCGACGACGAGGAGCTGCTCGCCCTCTACCGGCGGGCCTGGGTGCTGACCTCGGCGTCCGCCCGCGAGGGCTGGGGCATGACGATCACCGAGGCGGCGGCCTGCGGCACCCCGTCGGTCGCGACCCGGATCGCCGGGCACACCGACGCCGTCGTCGACGGCGAGACGGGCGTGCTGGTGGAGGACCCGGCCGAGCTCGGCAAGACGCTGGCCGGCGTGCTCACCGACAACGACCTGCGGGCCAGGCTCGCGGCCGGGGCGCTCGCCCACGCGGCGACGTTCACCTGGGCGGAGACGGCGCGGGCCACGTTCGCCGCGCTGGTCCGGGAGGCGGCGCGGCGCCGCGGCCCCGGCCAGGAGGCGGCGGCCCGCGCGATCGGCGCGACCGGGCGGCGCCGGTGACCGTGGCGACGACCCCGGCGATCCGGTGATCCGGTGACCCTGACCACGTCATCCTCCGGAACGGACGGCGCGACGTCCACGAACGGGACGACGTCCACGAACGGCGCGCGGCCCCCGGCCGCGGCGCGGCGCGGACGGTGGCCTGGCCGCCTGCCGTCGTGGCCGACCCTCGTGCTGGCGGCGATCGCCTACCTGCCGCTGCTCGCCACCGCCCCAGGCAAGATCGGCGCGGACACCAAGGCCTACCTGTACATCGACCCGGGCCGGATGCTGCGCCGGGCGGTCTCCATGTGGGACCCCGCGATCGGCATGGGCACGGTCACCCACCAGAACATCGGCTACCTGTTCCCGCAGGGGCTGTTCTACTGGCTGGCGCAGGTCGCCGGGCTGCCCGACTGGGTGGCCCAGCGGCTGTGGACGGGCTCCATCCTGTTCGGCGCGGGCACCGGCGTGCTGTTCCTGCTGCGCTCGTTTCGCTGGCCGGACCGGTTCGCGTTCGTCGCCGCGCTCGGCTACATGCTCTCCCCCTACATCCTCGAGTACGAGGCGCGGATCTCGGCGATCCTGCTGCCCTACGCGGGGCTCGGCTGGCTGATCGGCATCACCGTGCGCGGGCTGCGCGAGGCGGAGCCGGGCCGGGCGGGATGGCAACCGTCCGGCTGGCGTTTCCCGGGCGCGTTCGCGCTGGTCGTCACGACCATCGGCAGCATCAACGCGTCCAGTCTGATCTTCATCATGTTCGCGCCGCTGCTGTGGATCCCGTTCGCCGTGTGGGGTACCCGGGAGGTCCGCCTCGGCGCCGCGCTCGGCATGAGCGCGCGCGCGGTGCTGGCGATCCTGGTCACCTCGGCGTGGTGGATGGCCGGGCTGTACACCCAGGCCGGCTACGGACTGAACGTGCTCGCCTTCACCGAGACCATCCAGACGGTGGCGAGCAGCTCGCAGGCCTCGGAGGTGCTGCGGGGCCTGGGCAACTGGTTCTTCTACGGGCAGGACGCGCTCGGCCCGTGGATCGCGCCGGCGACCGGCTACACCCACAGCCTGTGGCTCATCGTCGTCAGCTTCCTGGTGCCGATCCTCGCGCTGGTCGCCGCCTCGGCGGTGCGCTGGGGGCATCGCGGCTACTTCGTCGCGCTGATCCTGCTGGGCACGACGATCGCCGTCGGCGTCTACCCGTACGACGACCCGTCGCCGTGGGGGACGCTGTTCAAGGACTTCGCCGAGGGCTCGACGGCCGGCCTCGCCCTGCGGTCGCTGCCACGCGCGGTGCCGATGGTGGCGCTGGGACTGTCCGTGCTGCTCGCCGGTGGTCTCGCCGCGCTCGAGGAACGGCACGCGCAGCGGCGGGCGGCATCTCCCCCCGGCGCCGCCCCCACCGGTGCGCCCAGCCGCGCCGCGCGCCTGCGCAACACCCCGGCACTGGCGATGGGCCTGGTCGTGCTGCTGATCGCGCTGGACATGACGCCGCTGTTCCGCGGCGAGTTCGTCGACCGGCTGCTGGTTCGCCCGGAGAACATCCCGTCGTACGAGAAGGACCTGGCGCACGCCCTCGACGCGGACGACGACGGCTCACGGGTGCTGGAGCTGCCCGGCGCCGACTTCTCCCACTACCGCTGGGGCAGCACGCTCGACCCGGTCACCGAGGGCCTGATGGACCGGCCGCTGGTCGTGCGCGAGCTCATCCCCTACGGCGAGGCCGGCAGCGTCGACCTGGTCCGGGCGCTCGACCGCCGGCTACAGGAGGGCGTGCTGGAGACGTCCGCCGTGCCGGACCTGGCCCGGCTCATGGGCGTCGGCGACGTGGTGCTGCGCAGCAACCTCGCCTACGAGCGCTACCGCACCCCCCGTCCCCGCTCGACCTGGGACCTGTTCACCTCTGAACGGCCGGCCGGGCTCGGCACGCCCACGACGTACGGCCCGCCGGTGGCCGAGGATCCGGGCATCCCGTTCACCGACGAGATCACCCTGGGCACGAAGAACACCGTGCCCGACCCGCCGGCGCTGGCCGTCTTCCCCGTCAGCGGCACCCAGCCGATCGTGCGCACCGCCGCCACCGCCCGCCCGCTGCTCGTCAGCGGCAACGGGGAGGCGCTGGTCGACGCCGCCGCCTCCGGACTGCTCGCGGGACCGGTCGCCGAGGGGCGGGCCATCCTGTACGCGCCGGCGCTCGCCGACTCCCCCGACGACGTGCGCCAGGCCCTCGACGACGGCGCCGACCTGCTCGTCACGGACACCAACCGGCTGCGGGCCGAGCGGTGGACGGGCGTGCGGGAGAACTTCGGCTACGTCGAGCAGCCCGGCGTCGCGCCGCTGAAGAAGGACCCGAACGACAACCGGCTGCCGCTGTTCCCCGGCGAGACGGCCGCGAACGAGACGACGCTGAGCCTGCACGCCCCCGGCGAGCCGGCGAAGATCGCCTCGGTGACGGCCTCCGGCTACGGCAACTCGTTCGCCTACGGGCCCTGGGACCGGCCGGACCGCGGCATCGACGGTGACCTCGCCACCGCCTGGCGGGTCGGCGCCTTCACCGACCCGACCGGCGAGGAGTGGCAGACCACGCTCGCCGTGCCGACCACCACCGACCACATCACGCTCACCCAGCCGCTGTCCGGGCCGCGCAACCGGTGGATCACCCGGGCGACGCTCACGTTCGACGGCGGCTCGCCGATCACCGTCGACATGTCCCCGTCGTCGCGGACGCAGGCCGGCCAGGTCGTCACCTTCCCGTCCCGCGCGTTCCGCACCCTGCGCATCCGGGTGGACGCGACGAACTTCGGCCGCCAGCGCGGCTACGACAACGTCTCGGCGGTCGGCTTCGCCGAGGTCGCGATCCCCGGCGCTGACGGGAGGCCGCTGACGGCGGACGAGGTGCTGCGCATGCCCAGCGACACCCTCACCACCGCCGGGGCGTCCTCGCTCGGGCACCGGCTCGCGCTGCAGATGTCGCGGGACCGGGCCAACCCGGCCGAGCCGTTCAAGCAGGACACCGAGGACGTGATCAGCCGGTCGTTCGACCTTCCCACGACCCGCACGTTCGCGCTGACCGGCACCGCCCGGGTCTCCGCCTACGCCTCCGACGACGGCATCGACCGGATCCTCGGCCGCCCGGCGACCCTGCCCGTCGTCACCTCGTCCGGCCGGCTGCCCGGGTCGATCGCGGACCGCTCGTCGAGCGCGTTCGACGGCGATCCGTCGACCGTCTGGAGCCCCGGCATCGGCACCCAGGTCGGCGCCTGGATCCAGGTCGCCTCACCGGCGCCGGTCACGACGTCGTCGGCGACGATGTCGCTGGTCGCGGACGGCCGGCACTCGGTGCCGACGCGGATCGGGCTGATCGTCGACGGACGCCAGGTCGGCTCGGTGGCCGTCCCGCCGGTGAGCGACACCACCCAGCGCGGCGGCACCCGTCAGGTCACGCTGAACTTCCCCGCGGTCACCGGCAGCACCTGGCGGTTCGCGGTGGAGGACGCGCGCACGGTCCGCAGCCTCGACCCGATCAGCCGCCAACCGCTGGCGATGCCGATCGGCATCGCCGAGATCGGCCTGCCCGGCCTGCCCACCGGGGCCGCCGACGCCACCGGTGCCTCGGGGACCTCGGGGACCTCGGGGACCGCCGCGACGGGGCAGCCCGTGGCGCAGCAGCTGCTCGCTCAGCTGCCCGGGACCTGCCGGTACGACCTGCTCAGCATTGACGGGCAGCCCGTCGGCCTGCGGATCGACGGCTCCACCGCGGACGCCGTGGCCCGTCTCGGGCTGCGGGTGTCGACCTGCGGCGGGGCGATCACCCTCGGCCCCGGCGAGCACCTGGTCCGCACCGGCAACGGTGCCGGCCTGGGCTTCGACCTCGACCGGCTGCTGTTCGCCTCGGATGCCGGCGGCGGCCCCTGGCTGGGCGCGGGCGACACGGGCAACCCACCGGCTGCGGCACAGCAGCCGTCCGCACCGCAGCCGTCCGCACCGCAGCCGTCCACCCAGCAGCCGTCCACCCAGCAGGCACCCGCGCAGGCCCAGTCCGCGCGGTCGGCCGCGACGCAGTCGACGGCGGCCCAGTCGACCTCGACGCGGCCGGCCGACGGGACGCGTCCGCAGGTCACGGTCACCTCCACCTCGGCGACCTCGTTCACCGCTCAGGTGACGGGCGCGAAGCCGGGCACGCCGTTCTGGCTGGTGCTCGGGGAGAGCCTGTCCCGCGGCTGGAAGGCGACGGTGAACGGCACCGACGCCGGCGCACCTCGGCTGGTCGACGGGTACGCCAACGGCTGGCGGGTCACGCCCACCGCCGCGGCGTTCACCGTGACCCTCACCTGGGCTCCCCAACAGATCGTCCGGTACAGCCTGGTGCTGTCCGCGGTGGCGGTGCTGTTCTTCCTGGCCCTGGTGCTGGTGACCACCCGGCGGGCGACCGGCCGGCGGCGGGCTGCCGCCGCGGTGGCGGGGGTGCAGGTGCGGCCGGACCTGCCCACGGTCGACCCGTGGAGCGGCCGGGCCGTGTCGGCGGACCCGCGGACGACGGTGGTCGCGGCGGTGGGCGCGGGCCTGCTCTCCTGGGCGCTGGTCTCGCTGTCCGCGGGGATCGTGGTCGCCTGCGCGACGGCGATCGCGCTGCTCGCGCCGCGTGGCCGGTGGATCACCAGGGTGGCGCCGGCGCTCTGCCTGACCATCAGCGCCCTGTACGTCCTCGAAGTGCAGGATCGCCATTCGCTGCCGACGAACGGCGACTGGGTGGCGGCCTTCGGCAAGGTCGCGATGGTGTCCTGGCTGACCGTGCTGCTGCTCGCCGCCGACCAGCTGGTGGTCGTGCTGCAGGGCCGCCGGGAACGCTCCCTCGGCAGCGGCGCCGCCGACCGTTCCTGACTGCGCCGCCCTGCCGGCGGTTGTGCCGCGCCACCGGTGGGCCCCCGCGCGCGCCCCCGGGTGTCATGGTTCAGGCGACCGGGGCCGGTCGCGTGCCACCCCCGGCGGCCGGCGGGGCCGGCGGGTCGACCAGCAGCGCGGCGAGGCGCTCCAGCTCCGCCGCCGCGTCGCAGGTCAGGCCGGTGTGCACCGGCGAAGTCTGGACGACCGTGCTGCGCGGCGCGGTCAGCCACCGGAACCGCTCCCCCGGGGCGAGCCGCCCCGCCGGGCCCGCCGCCGCGTCCGCGCTCGCCCAGTCATGGTGCGGGTACAGCGCGGCGCCGTGGTC
>NZ_FZMO01000125.1 GCF_900197875.1 Frankia canadensis
GGAGTGGTCGACGGACGGGCGGGGCGGGGGCACCTCGCCGCGGGCGAGCAGGGCGTCGACGCCGTGTCCGCGCACGCACTCGGGGTCGGGGCCGTCCAGCGGCAGGCCGGTGAAGAACTTCGCCGCCATACAGCCGCCTCGGCAGGAGTCGTAGTGGCCGCAGGACGCGCACGCCCCGGCCGACTGCGGCTCGCGCAGCGTCGCGAACAGCTCCGAGGTGCGCCACACGGCGGTGAAGCCGCCCGCGTCGCGCACGTTGCCGGCGAGGAAGTCGTCGTGGATCGCGAAGGGGCAGGCGTACACGTCGCCGACGGGGTCGATGAGACAGACCACCCGCCCGGCGCCGCACAGGTTCAGCCCGGGCAGCGCCTGGCCGTAGGCGGACAGGTGGAAGAACGAGTCGCCGGTCAGGACGTTCTCGCCGGCGGCGACGAGCCAGTCGTAGAGCTCTCGCTGCTGGGCAGCGGTGGGATGCAGCTCGTCCCAGGTGTCGGCGCCGCGCCCGGACGGGCGCAGCCGGGTCAGGCGCAGCTGGGCGCCGTAGCGGTCGGCGAGCGCGGCGAAGCCGTCGAGCTGGGCCACGTTGTGCCGGGTGACGACCACGGACAGCTTGAACCCGCGCATGCCGGCCGCGGCCAGGTTCTCCATCGCCCGCACGGCCATGTCGTAGGAGCCGGCGCCGCGCACCGCGTCGTTGACCTCGGCGGTGGCGCCGTCGAGGGAGATCTGCACGTCGACGTAGTCACTGGCGGCCAGGCGCGCGGCGACCGACGGCGTGATCCGCACGCCGTTGGTGGAGAACTTCACCCCGACGTGATGCGCGGTGGCGTAGTCGACGAGCTCCCAGAAGTCGTCGCGCACCGTCGGCTCGCCTCCGCCGATGTTGACGTAGAAGACCTGCAGCCGCTCCAGCTCGTCGATGACGGCCCGACACTCGGCGGTCGTCAGCTCGCGCGGGTCGCGCCGCCCGGAACTGGACAGGCAGTGCCGGCAGGCCAGGTTGCAGGCGTAGGTCAGCTCCCATGTCAGGCAGATCGGCGCGGCGAGGCCCCGCGCGAAGTGGTCGACGAGCCGCGCCGGGGCGGTGGTGGGCACGCGGAACTCCCTTCCGCCCTCGGACGAGGACGAACTCTCACGAAGGTCAGGCGGGGACGAGCATCTGGGACGCGGCAAGGCTCGCCAGCGCCCGCTGGTATGGCTCGAGTGAGGCCGCGGGCAGGCCGATCGCGGCCGCCGCCGCCCGGGCGGTGGGATGGGCGGGCAATGCCTCGACCAGCGCCAGCAGCGCCGGCTCCTTGAGGAACGACAGCCGCCGTGTCCCGAAATGGTAGAGCAGTGCGCCGAACGCCTCCGGCCGCACCGACACCCGCGGATGCAGCCGCCACGCCCGGTCCAGGTCGAACGCCGCGGTGCCGAGCGCGGAGCGGGTGCCGGCCGGGGAGGCGGCGCCCGCCGAAGCGGCGGTGCTGGCCGAAGCGGCGGTGCTGGCCGAAGCGGCGGTGCTGGCCGAAGCGGCGTGGCCGGCCCCTGGCTCGGCGGACCCGGCGGGCCCGCCGAGCGGGACGGTGCTCAGTAGACGCCGCACATGCCGTCGATGGAGACCTCCTCGACCAGCAGGTCGTCCACCAGGCCGGCCTCCTCGGACACGGCGGGATCGGCGGCCTCGACCGGGCGGTCGGCCTGCTCCAGCACGGACTGCTCCATGGCGTCTCCCTGGGGCTCGCGGGGCGGAGCCGGGACCGGCCCCGACTCCCTGCGAGAGGACTGTAATGGCACCGAGTGCCAGACGGAAGCGTTCGCCGGAACGGGCGCTCAGCCGCCGTGGCGGCGCCCGCGGGCGGCGAAGCTGCGCAGGGCGCGCAGGAAGTCGATCTCACGGAAGGCCGGCCAGTAGGCCTCGCAGAAGTACAGCTCGGAATAGGCGCTCTGCCAGAGCAGGAAGTTCGACATCCGCTGCTCGCCGGAGGTGCGGATGACGAGGTCGGGGTCGGGCTGGCCGGCGGTGTAGAGGTGGCGGGCGATGTCGTCCATGGTCAGCGACGCGGCGGCGTCGGCGAGCGAGTCGCCGGCCTCCGCGCGTTCGTGCAGGTGCTCGCGCAGCGCCTCGATGACCTCCTGCCGGCCGCCGTAGCCGACGGCGAGCGTGACGTGGAAGCCGGTCTCGCAGGTGCGGGTCGTCTCGACCGCGTCCTTGAGCACCCGGGCGGTGCTGTCGGGCAGGGCGTCGAGCATGCCGGCCAGGTGCACGCGCCAGCGGGCGTCGGGCCGGCCGAGCCGGTCCGAGACCACCTGCTCGATGACCCCCATCAGGAAGGCCACCTCGGCGTCGCCGCGGCGCTGGAGGTTCTCCGTCGAGCAGACGAACACGGTGACGTGCCGGATGCCGAC
The DNA here is from genome assembly GCF_900197875.1 of Frankia canadensis. GTDB lineage: Bacteria > Actinomycetota > Actinomycetes > Frankiales > Frankiaceae > Frankia > Frankia canadensis. Next base: position 2,389 of record NZ_FZMO01000125.1, read on the forward strand.
GGCCTCGCACCAGGACAGGACGTCCTCGGCGTGCTCGGCGCCGTAGCGGTGGCCGAGGCTCGGGTTGGCCATACCCATCTCGCGGGCCCAGCGACGGTTGCCGTCCATGACCAGGCCGACATGGGTGGGCAGCGGTCCGGCGACGACCTGGCGGCGCAGCCGGCGGGTGTAGAGGGCGTAGAGGGGACCGCCGAGGGTCATCCGCACCTTCCCGGGACGGGCCGCGCGGATGGAGGGGCCGGCGCGGCCCCACACCCGCGTCCCGGCCGCGACATGAACCGGGTTGGGTGACGATACCTGGCCCGCGTCACCCGCAGATGTCGCCCTGGCAAGATGCACGGCCGTCCACCCGCGGCGCCCCGGCCGCGAGCGCCCCGCGACGCAACCATCACTGTTCGCAGGATCTCGACACTCGACCCCGGAACCCATCACCAGAGGATCGGCGGTCAGGCGCGTTCCGTACCGGGCCGCAGGAGGCCCGATGCCCGCCGGCCGCCCACCAGGGGGCCGGCGCACCCCCGACGCACCCACCTCGACCGAGATCACCCGCGACGCACCGCCTCGAACCGTCACCCAGCGCACCTGGTCACATCTGAGAGTACCGATCCCTGGTCACAACGCCACCATTCCGCGATGACATCCGGGGAGGGATCAGAAACAACCCCCTCACGGTCACAGTAGGAAATCGAACGCGAACGCAAGCGCTCAGTCTCTGAGGCCAAGGCGGAATCCTTGACACGATTGTCGAACCTGAGTGTCATAGGACACACCATGAGTGTCATGGGGCGCATCAGGGCTCGTGTGTGCTTCCCCGACCTCCGGAGGGTGCGGGCACGGTGGTCGTTCACCGCTCCCGACCTCGTCCGGTGGCCGACGGGTCGGCACCAGCCTCGGTGTCCGGCGTCGGCCGGCGCAGCGCCGGTCCAGCCCGAGGAGTGTCGCCGATGCCGAGCGAGTGGGAGCGGCCCGTCACCGTCGACGGGCCGGTCCACGCCGGGTCCCGTCCCGTAACCAGATCCGGTGACGCCGCGCCGGCGTCCGCCCCGCACGCCGGCGCCGCGATGACCGCCGCCGCGCCGGGGTTGGCCGTACCCGGAGCGCCGCCGGACTCGACCGGCGTCGCCCGTACCGGCGCCGGGATGCGGTTCACCGGGATCGCGCCGACGCTGGTGCCCGCCGTCGAGGAGACCGTGCGCCGGGTGCCCGACGACGAGGCCGTCGTCGACCTGGCCACCGGCGAGCGGCTGACCTACCGACAGCTGTGGGACGCGGCGGCGCGGGTGGCCGGCGGGCTCGCCGCGGCGGGCGTCGGCCCCGGCCAGCGGGTCGCGGTGCGCCTGCCCAACGGCGCCGCCTGGTGTTCCACCGTGCTCGGGACCCTGCTCGCGGGCGCGGTGCCGGTACCCGTCAACACGCGGCTCACCCGTCCGGAGATCGCCTACATCGTCGGGGACGCCCAGGCCGCCCACGTCGTCGAGGACCCCGCCGGACTGCCGGACGGGCCCCCGCTCGTGCGGGCCGCCGACGATCCGGAGGCGACCGCCGCGCTGTTCTACACGTCCGGGACGACCGGCAACCCCAAGGGCGCGATGCTCTCGCACCGGTCGTTGCTGTCCGCGGCCGAGCAGTGCCGCCGGGTCCTGCGGCTCGGGCCGACCGAGCGGACGCGGTCGCTGATCGCGGCGCCGCTGTTCCACGTCCTCGCGTTCGGCATGCAGTGGCTGCCCGCGCTGCTGTCCGGCGGCACGGTCGTCATCGCCACCCACTTCGAGACCGGCTCGTGGTTGCGGGCGATCCGCGACGAGCGGATCGACGCGCTCAACGGGGTGCCGGCCATGTACTGGCAGGCGCTGCGCCATCCCGCGTTCGCCGAGGTGGACGTCTCCGGCGTGCGGCTGCTCAGCTACGGCGCGGCGCCGACGCCGCCGAGCCAGGTGGCGGAACTGCTCGCCGCGTTCCCCACCGCACGGTTCTCGCCCGGATACGGCCTGACCGAGGCGTCGGCCGTCACCGGCCTCGACCACGACGAGGTGCTCACCCACGCCGACTCGGTCGGCGTCGCCGTGCCCGCCACCGAGCTGCGCCTGGAGGGCCCGGACTCGGTCGCCGGGATCGGCCAGCTGCTCGTGCGCGGCCCGCAGCTGATGAGCGGCTACTGGCAGCGGCCCGAGGCGAGCGCCGAGGCTCTGGACGGCGGCTGGCTACGCACCGGCGACCTCGCCCGGGTGGACGGCCACGGCCGGGTCCACCTGCTGGACCGCATCAAGGACATGATCAACCGCGGCGGGGAGAACGTCTTCAGCATCGAGGTGGAGCGGGTGCTGGCGGCGTACCCGGGAGTCGGGGAGGTGGCCGTCGTCGGCCTGCCCGATCCCAAGCTCGGTCAGCGGGTCGCCGCCGCGGTCGTCGCCCGGCCTGGCACCACCGTCGACCCGGCGGAGCTGCTCACCTTCGCCCGCGACCAGCTCGCCGACTTCAAGATCCCCCAGTTCGTGGCCACCCTCACCGATCCCCTGCCGCGCAACGCGGCCGGCAAGGTGGACAAGGCTCATCTGCGCACCGCCACCGACTGGGGCCCTCGACGCTGACCCGTCGCTCGGTGTCCCCGCCCAAGCGCCCTCTCCCGGCAGGCACCGTCTCCACGCGCACCGTGTCCGGGCCCGTTCCTCGTGCGCCCCGTCACCGACGGCAGGTCCGCCGCCACCGGAGCCCATGTCCTCCAGCGGTCAGGCGCGCGTCACGCCAGCCTTCACCATCGCATCGAAAAAGGGCATTTCAGTATTTGCGCGCCTCTCGCCATGCCGAACCGGCATTCCAGGTGCTCATGAGGCCGTTTCCCTACCCATGCGGCCGCCACCTCCGCGACGACCAGACCATGACATTCCAGACATGCGGCTGCAAAGTACCGGGCGAGACAGCACCCATTGACCCAGTAGGGGCCATTCCCCTAATCAACGGGGAAAAAACATGCCTACGGAGCAGCAACCATGCCGCGCGGTCGGAGACCACCCAAACACGTCACCCTTATAGTCAGATCAGCTGCCGGAGTGCGCGGATGGTGGTCCCCGCCAGGGCGTTGTGGCTGATCGCAGCCCTGTTCGGGGAAGCATCACGCCGCCGCCCCCCACCACCACTTCGCCCACCCGGATGTCCACGTTATGTAGCGATCATCGTTGTCCCCTGCGGCAGAGCAAACAATCCTTCCCCGCCCAGGGTGACGACTCAAGGCCCACCCACAAAGGAAAAGTGATGGCTCCAGGACGCACTTCGAAACACCACCGGTTATGGACCTTCTCCAGCGCCGCCGCGCTGTTGGCCGCGGTGGCGATGGGTGCCGGCGCCTGTGGCTCGGGCACCCGGTCGGCCTCGGCGGGCGCCTGCGACAGCCCAGGCGTCACCCCCACACAGATTCACCTGGGGTTGCTCTACCCGAACACCGGCCCCAGCGCGCCGGGCCTGGCCGCGAGTCGGGCGGGGGTTGACGCCCGCATCGGTCTCGCGAACGCCAGCGGCGGCATCAACGGCCGGAAGATCGTCTACGAGTGGCGCGACGACCAGGACAACCCCACGGCCAACGCGACCGCGGCGCGCTACCTGGTCGAGCAGAGCAAGGTCTTCGGGATCCTCGAGTTCACGGCCGTCTCGGCCGGCAGCGCCCAGTACCTCACCGACCGCGACGTCCCCGTGGGCGGCCTGTCCATCGGCGGCGCCTGGGCGAACCACCCGAACATGTTCACGATCGGCCCCACGACGTCGAGCGCCATCGACCTGTTCGGCAACTACGTGAGGAACCAGGGCGCGTCGAAGGCCTTCGTGCTCACCACCGCGCTGTCCGCCATCTCGGGAGACGCCAGCACGTCGTTCGCCGCCAGCTTCCGCGCGGCCGGCGTGCAGATCGTCGACCGCTCCGCCTTCACCGCTGGCGTCGACGACCCCTCCGTCATCGCCCAGCGGGTCGCCCGCAGCGGCGCGGACACGCTGCTGCTGGTCATCAACGGCAACTCGGTCCCCACGATGATGAAGGCCATCCGGGCCGGGGCGCCCAACCTGCGGGTGGTCCTCTCGCTGTCCGGCTACGACAAGCAGGTCCTCGCGCAGGCGGGCGGAGCCATGGCGGGCGTGGAGATCCCGCTGTACTTCCGGCCGTTCGAGGCCGGCGGCCCCTCGATCGACACCTTCCGCCGGGGGATGACCGAGTTCGCTCCCGAGGTCAGCGACACGGACCAGCAGTTGGCACTGATCTCCTACATCGACACGGACCTGTTCCTGCGCGGTCTGCAGGCGGCCGGGCCGTGCCCCACCCGGGCGAGCTTCATGTCAGGACTGCGCGCCACGTCCAACTATGACGCCGGCGGCCTCATCACCCCGTTCAACATCGCCCGGGACCTCCACAAGCAGATCACCTGCTGGTCGTTCGTCCGGGGCAACGCCTCCGGCACGGCGTTCGACGTCGCCGGGGACAACCTGTGCGGGCACGAGCTGCCGGCCGGGGCGGGCGGCTGAGCCCGCCCGGGCTCCGCGAGTAGCGCGGGTGATCTGCCGCGGGCCCGTGCGCGATGCCGTCGTGGGACGGTCGGCGCACGGGCCCGCGATCCATGTCCGGCCCAGATCCATGTCCGGCCCAGATCCATGTCCGGCCCAGATCCATGTCCGGCCCAGATCCATGTCCGGCCCAGATCCATGTCCGGCGATCCGCCACGGCGACCGCGACGGAATTTCGGCAGGTCACATCCCGGTCGGGAAACGTCATATCAGGCATTGCGCCGCCCGGCGGGCCTCCGTTTCCAGCGGCTCCTCTCTTCTCCTCCTCTTCTCCGCCGCCCGCCCGGATCTCCGCCCGGCGCCGGAGCGCGCACAGTCCGATGCGGACCGGCAACCTGAGCCGGCAATACCTCCGCGGCGACATCCATGCCGATCCGGCATTCCCGCGCTTCCGGTCAGCAGCCAACCAGGTCCACAAACAGGGCAATTTCGGATTTCCCGCCCACTCGCGCCCGGCGGCCCGTGCCGGCTGTCACGGGCGTTTCACCTAAGGTCACGACTGCCATCAACGGCGGGAAAACCGCAGAACACCATCCCGACTACCGGCAACGTCACCTTTCGCCTACCCTCGATCACCCATATAGTGACAACGATCATCAGTGGTGGCCGGTCAAGGCCATCACCATCAGGTTCCCATCAATCTGTACACGGAGTGTCATGGGCGGAGAGCGCAAGCCCCGATTACCCGAGGCGGCCGGCCTCGACTTCTCCGCTGGCGTTGATCGCGCACTTCCCCGGACGAGGGAGGACCGCTAGGACGCCGGGGGAAGCGATGCGTCGTGCCCGTCCGCGGCCGCCTACCGCCCGGCGCCGTCACCGTGGCAGGGCCCACGCGCCATTCCCTTCGAACTACGGCGCAGTGGTCGACCCGTCCTCGACGTTCCTCAGGAGTCCTCACGTGTCTCGTCGTCTGTTAAGCGTTTCCGGAGTCGCCATGATGCTGGCCCTGGTGGCCGCGGGGGCCGGAGCCTGCGGACAGAGCGGGCAGTCAGCCGCGTCCGCCACCTGCGACAGCCCGGGGGTGAGCGCGAACGAGATCCGGCTCGGCCTCCTCTATCCGGATACCGGTCCGACGGCCACCGCGGTCGCGGCCGGACGCGCCGGCGTGGACGCCCGCATCGGCCTGGCCAATGCGAAGGGCGGCATCAACGGACGCAAGATCGTCTACGAGTGGCGCGATGACAAGGACAACCCGACCACCAACGCGACCGGAGCCCGGAACCTCATCGAGCAGCAGAACGTCTTCGGCGTGTTGGAGTTCTCCTTCGTCGCCAACGGCAGCGCGCAGTACCTCGCGGACAAGGGCATCCCGGTCGGCGGCCTTTCGATCGGTGACGCCTGGTCGAAGCATCCCAACATGTTCTCGATCGGAGCGACGACCGTCAGCGCGATCGACCTGTTTGGCAACTTCCTGAAGTCCGAGGGTGCGACGAGGGCCGCCGTCGTCGGTACCGCGCTGTCCGCCGGCACGGGGGACGTCACCGCCGTGATGACGCGCAGTATCCAGGCCGCCGGCATCTCCGTGGTCGACTCGATCGGCTACACCGCCGGCGCCGACAATCCGGCGACCGTCGCCCAGCGGGTCGCGGCCAGCGGTGCCGACACGCTGATGTTGCTGGTCAGCGGCAGCGACCTGCCCACGATCCTGACCGCGGTCCGGGCCGCGGCCCCGAAAGTGCGGGTGATCATGTCGCTCGCGGGCTACGACCGCCAGCTGCTCGCCCAGGCCGGACCCGCGATGGCCGGCACGGTGATCCCCGTCTTCTACCGCCCGTTCGAGGCCGGCGGCCCGGCGATCGACACCTTCCGCCAGGCGATGGTCACCTACGCGCCGCAGTTCCCCAACCCGGAACAGCAGCTGGCCCTGATCTCCTACATCGACACGGATCTCTTCCTGCGCGGCATCGAGGCCGCCGGACCGTGCCCCACCCGGCAGGCGTTCATGACCGGGCTGCGCGCCGTCACCAACTACGACGCCGGCGGTCTGATCGCGCCGCTGAACATCGCCCGCGACCTCGGCAGGCAGATCACCTGCTGGTCGTTCGTCCAGGTCAACCCCGCCGGCAACGCCTTCGGTGTCCTGCGCGACTCCCAGTGCGGGCAGGAGCTCCCCGCCGCGCCCGGCGCGGGCTGAGGCCCGTCGCGCCCCTGTCCCGGCGCCCGTCGACACCGACCGCCCAGCTCGCCCGACCGCCCAGCTCGCGCCGGCACCCCATCGAGTGCCGGTGCGCCGCGATACGCACGACCACCCCGGCCGCCACCATGCCGGGGCGGCATCTCATGCCTGGCCGGCATTGTTTCTCCACTGTCGCCCCGATCGGCGCCCGCCAGCCAACGAGCTAGCAACCCCAGGTCCGACGGAGCTAAAGAGCCGATGCTGCTCCGTGCTGCGTACATCACGAGACGGCAAGCGACTGCAACCAACGGTCGAAAAACGCCACGGTGTTGCCGCGCTCCGCGTCCTGCCCGGTGGCACATCGCCCTGGAGCCCACGCCTATAGTGACTGCGTTCTCAGACTCGTACTGATCAGATCCACAGCGTCGGCGTTCGCCACACAAGGTGCGCGCGATGCTGTCCGGGGGCAACGAAACGGATCGGCCAGGCGAGATTCGCGCACCTTTCACGCACCGCGGTCGACGACGCACACGCCCAGCATCTCCGGGTGTGGGTGTTCCACTCGACACGGTGCGTGTCGCCGGCAGTAGGCCCGAGGGGACTACAGTCGGCCGCTCGTCAGTGCACACCCGAAGTCGCGTCACGAGCTTCGGCCGATCAGACTCGTAATGCTTCCCCGGGAGTTCCCGAATGCCTAGACGTTCCTCATCGCTACTCGGCGTAGCCGCGTTGCTCGCGATCGTAACGGCGGGTGCCGGCGCCTGCGGCTCCGGATCCTCCTCGTCGGCCTCCGCGTGCGACAGCCCCGGCGTGAGTTCCTCGGAGATCCGACTGGGGCTGCTCTACCCCGACACCGGTCCCACCGCCAGTGCCATCGCCACGGCCCGCGCCGGGGTGGATGCCCGGATCGGCCTCGCCAACGAGAAGGGTGGCATCCACGGACGAAAGATCGTCTATGACTGGCGTGACGATCAGGACAACCCCACGGCCAACGCGACCGCCGCCCGGTACCTGGTGGAGCAGCGCAACGTGTTCGGCCTGCTGGAGTTCTCCTTCGTCGCGGATGGCAGCGCGCAGTACCTGGCCGACAAGGGCATTCCCGTCGGCGGCCTGTCCGTCGGCGATGCCTGGTCGAAGCATCCGAACATGTTCACGGTCGGAGCCACGACCGTCAGCCCGATCGACGTGTTCGGCAACTTCCTGAAGTCCCAGGGCGCCGGGAAGACCGCCGTCGTCGCCACCGCGCTGTCCGCCGGCACGGGCGACACCAACTCCGTCCTGACCCAGAGCGTCCAGGCCGCGGGCATCGACATCGTCGACAACATCGCGTTCACCGACGGTGCCGACGATCCCGCCTCCGTCGGCAGACGGGTGGCGGCCAGCGGGGCCGACAGCGCGGTCGTGATCATCAACGGTCCGGCGCTGCCGGCCGTGGTCGCCGCGATCCGCGCCGCGGCGCCGCGCATGAAGGTCGTCCTGTCCTTCGGCGGCTACGATCATCAGCTTCTCGCGGCAGCAGGGCAGATCATGGCGGGTGTGACGATCCCGATCTTCTACCGGCCCTTCGAGAGCGGCGGTCCCGCCGTCGAGGCCTACCGCCAGGCCATGATCAGGTATGCGCCGCAGTACAACGACCCCGAGCAGCAACTCGCCTACACCGCCTACATCGACACCGATCTCTACCTGCGCGGGCTGGAGGCGGCCGGGCCCTGTCCCACCCGGCAGAGCTTCATGTCCGGCCTGCGCGCCGTCACCTCGTACGACGCCGGCGGGCTCCTGATGACCCCGATGAACATCGCCCGCGATCTCGGCAAGCAGATCACCTGCTGGTCCTTCGTCCAGGTCAATGCCGAGGGGAAGGGCTTCAACGTGCTGGGCGACCAGCAGTGCGGGCGCGTGCTGCCGGCCGGCGCCGGGGCGTCCTGACCCGGCGGGACTCCGCAGGCGTTCATCGACGCGACGTCAGGCGGACCGCGGCCGGCAAGCCGCGGTCCGACCGGCCGCCATCTGGCCTCGATTCCCTGAACGGACGAGCCGCCCCTCGGCCGGTGCCCCGCCCCGCCGCGGGC
>NZ_FZMO01000112.1 GCF_900197875.1 Frankia canadensis
TTTAGCCCTGGCCGCGCGGGTAGGTGGCGGGCGGCGAGGACGTTCCTGGCGTCAGAGAAACGTGCAGATGTCGTCGCATCCCCTCCGCCGGGTCTTCACCCGGCGGTTCACCGTCCTGTTCGCCGTCCCCGCGCTCCTGATCGCGGGCGCGGTCGCGCTCCTGCCGGGGACGGCCGCCGAGGCCGCCGGGACCACGCCGAGCACCCAGACCGCCGCCCGCCCGCCCGCGGGGCACCACCCCCCGATCCCAGCCCAGGGCATCTTCTTCGTGAAGGGCAAGGTCGCCCACCCTGCCCGCCTCACCGTCGCCGACCTGGCCCGGTACCCGCAGTACACCCAGCATGTGACCTTCCAGAGCGGCACCGGGCCCCAGACGCACACCTACACCGGGGCCAAGCTCATCGACATCCTGACCGCTGCCGGCCCGGCCTTCCGTGCCGACGTCAAGAACGACCTGCTCCGCTACGCGGTCCTCGTGCACGCCAGCGACGGCTACGAGGCGGTCCTGTCCTGGCCCGAGCTCGTCGACGGCTTCGGCGGCACCCAGGCGCTGCTCGCCTCCAGTGAGGACGGCCGCTCCCTGGCTACCGAGGGCCCACGGTTGACTGTGCCCGATGACACCAAGGGCGGCCGGTACGTCTCCGGGCTCACCTCAATCACTCTCGTCCGCGTGGGAGCCTGACCAGTCCCATCCCCCAGGGACTCGTGTACCGGCAGCTCCTGGGTGCCGGTACACGGGTCCCTCCACTGCCACTACCGCGGACGTTCGACCGCTGTCTCCGTCTCTGGGAGTGACCGACCAGGCGCAACAGGTGCGCGGCTTCGTCTCTCGCACTGATCAGCCAGGTGGACGAGCTGATGTTCCCCGAGGTCTACGCCCTCGGCGAGGCGTATGAGAAGGTCAACCACGAAGGCGACACGGGAAGCGACGCCGACACCTGACCGCCGGCACTGCCGACGCCCCGCCCAGTAGCCGGGCAGAGCCGGCGGAACTGTAGGCACCGCCAACGAGCCGCCTGCGGATGGTCTCGCGTAGCACGGCCAGGACGCATCGCGGTGCGAGTCGTCATCGAGGCGGGAACCGTCGCGTCGGATCGCGCCTCGGCCCGTGGGCTGCGGCGCGATCAGGCACCGGCGAGCCACGTGTGGCTGGTGTGGTGTCAGAGGCCGTTCACGCGCTCGGCCTCGTCACGGTCGGTGGTGTGTAGCTCCCAGTAGAGCGGAGTGATCTGCTCGGGTTGGGCTGTCGGGAGCCGGGGATGACGGCCATCGGCGTTGCCGGTGTCGATGCTGCGCACCTTGATCACGATCTGCGCGCTCGAGTTCGCCGGGATCTCCTCATCGAGGCGGACCGTGCCCGCGAACTCGGTGAACGAGCCGCGGACCTTCGTCCCTATATGGCGTGGCGAGCCACGAAGCCGATGCGAGTGCGGGCCGGGTCGATGACGTACTCGCCGATGAGATCGGAAATGGGCTGGGCGGTGTCGGACATCTGCCGCTCCTCGCGATGGTGGTGGAAAGTTGATTACTCAACCAACTTACGGCTGGTTAGATGATGCGTCAACCATCTGCAGGGCGCGGTCTTCTCGGACGGCGTGCAGTCCGCTCAGCGGTCCGCCGTCCACCTGCATCAGGCGTCCCATCTCAAGCGGGCCGAGGTCGACGGGCGCGAATCCGAAGTCCTCGACAACGGAGCGGAAGAGATCCTTCGAGGTCCCGTCGTCGCCGGCGTAGAAGAGGATCCGGCGGCCCGCGTCGGTGACGGGGTCGGCGGCGATGTAGGGGCCGTACATGTTGTCGAAGGCCTTGATGACGTGGGCGCCGGGGATCAGTGAGGCGACCAGTTCGCTGCCTCCGATCTCGAGGTGGTCGGCGACGAAGGTGGGGGTCAGGCTGGCCCACTGGTTCGTGGCGTCGATAACGATCCGGCCGTCGCGGGTGGGCAGGTTGCCTACCGCGTCGCGCACCCGTGTCCAGCGCACGGCGAGCACGACGAAGTCCGCGGCTCCCGCCTCGGCGACGGTGCCGGCCGACGCGCGGGGACCGAAGGCGTCGACGACGGCGTCGAGGGTGCCCGGACCGCGACTGTTGCTGAAGACCACGTCGTGACCGGCCTTGACCACGTGGCCGGCGATGGCGCGCGAGACCGTTCCCGCGCCGATCATTCCAAACTTCATGGGTCACTCCTGTTGAGCGGGGGCGTGGGAGCAGCCGGGATCCGGGCGTGCCCGGCGCGGGACGACCCCGCCGGATGGCGTCACGCGCCGGATGCGATGGAGATGTGGCTCTGGCTGTGCAGGCCGACGATGCTCACGATGTGTTTCCCGGAGCGCCGAGATCTTGGTTGACTCGTCGACCGTATTGGCTCTTGGTTGACGTGTCAACCAGCAGGTAATATCGCCGCATGCCGACGGAACCGACCTGGCTCAGCCCCCGTGAAGACCGCGCCTGGCGGGCCTTCATGCACGCGCACCACCAGCTCGCCGTCCGTCTGCGCCGGCACCTTCTGGAGGACTCCGGACTGACGGAGGCCGACTACGAAATCCTCGCTGTGCTCTCGGAGCACGCCACGGGCAGTCTGCCCGCTCGGGAACTGTGCGCCCTGCTGCAGTGGGAGAAGAGCCGCCTCTCCCACCAGACCCGGCGCATGCAGGAGCATGGGTTCATCGTCCGGGAAACCAACCCAGCCGATGCCCGCAGCTCCATGATCCGCCTCCTGCCCGCTGGACGCCGCGCCATCGAGGACGCCGCGCCCCAGCACGTGCGCAACGTCCGCCGGCACTTCATCGACCTGCTCACCCCCGCCGAACTCGACATCCTCACCGCCCTCAACGAACGGATCCTGGGCCACCTCGCCGAGGACCCGTTCCCCGAACACTCCACCCCAGACGAACCCGCGCTCTCGCCCTGAGCGGCGTGACCATTCCGGATCACCGCCACCGCATCCTCGCCAAACAATCAAGGACCGCAGTCAAGGAAGTAGGTCCGAGTTCCCGCGCGGGACTCCTCACAGCGCTGCTCGTGGTAGCGAACGAGTCGTCCTTCGCCGCCGGCCCAGCAGTCGGCCCGTACTTGTTCGGCGCCGCGGGAGTTCGCCTCGCGGATGACCGCGGCGAGCAGATGCCGGCCGACCTCACGGCCGGCATGCGGACGGGAGGTCGCGAATGCTTCGAGGTGGAGCTCAGTCCGGTCGGCGGCCGGCGCGTGAGCGATGCCGAAGCGGGCACGCGTGCTATCTGCGTCCCCGGGCGACGTGTTCGCGTACGGCGGGTATCGATTCGGCGGCGAAGCGTTCGAGCACGTCCGGGTCGTCGCTGGCCAGGATGAAGATGCTGACGCCGTCCTGGAGGGTCATCTGGGCCAGTGCTTCCGGGGTCTGCTGGTCCGGGAAGATGTTGAGCAGACGGGTGATCTCGCGGGGGTCGCGGCCCGCGGCCCGTGCGGCGTCGTCGATGATCGCGTTTCCCTTGGGCAGGCCGCCGGGCTCCATGACCGGCAGCGACGGCAGCCAGCCGTCGGCCTTGCGTCCCACCAGGTCCTGCATCCTCGGCTTGTGGGCGCCGAGCCAGATCGGGATCTCATGTGCGGGCGCGGGTCCGCGCTCGGCGCCGTGGACCTTGTAGAACTCGCCGTCGGCATTGAGGGTGCCGGGCACGTCGACGTCCCAGATCCCGCGGATCACGTCGATGGCCTCGCCGAGCGCCGCCACGCCCTGCAGCGGGGTCAGCCGCCGTCCGCCGGCCGCCTGTACGGCGTCCCAGTAGAAGCCGGCCCCGATCCCGAGGCTCGTCCGTCCACCGGAGAGCAGGTCGAGGCTGGCAGCCGCGCGGGCGAGCACGGCGGGGGGCTGGCGCAGAGGCAGGTTCAGCACGTTGGCGGACACGCCGATGCGCTCGGTCCGCGCTGCCACCCAGCTCAGCAGGGTCCAGGTATCGAGGAAACTCGACTGGTAGGGATGATCCTGGAAGGTGACGAAGTCGAAACCGAGCCGCTCACTGCGCTGCGCCAGCTCGACCGGACGGTCCGCCGGGGAGTTGGCGGGAGAGATGAACGTTGCGAAACGCAGAGGATGGCCGTAGTCAGGCACGGGTGTCTCCTTCAGTCTTTCGTGTGTGGCCAGCCACGATGAGATGTTGTCGCCGACCTGTTTGATGACGTCTTCGCCGGTGCCGGACGCGGGCAGTCCCGGGTCGTCAGAGTCGATTGCCTGCAGGTCGGATGGCACAGGGGCCGCCGACATCCCGGGCAGGCGGAACCCTGCCTGCCCGGGATGGCCGCCTGGTGCCAGTGCGCGGCGCTGGAACTGCAAGCGGGCTTCAGTCCGGGACGTTGACGCCGAGGCTGATGTTGAACCCTGCGCCATGGCTGGCCAGGCCCATCAGCAGCGGGCCCGCCGCCTCCAGCCAGTGCGCCGCCGCCAGGTCGCCGGCATCCAGCGGGCGCAGCCCGAGGCTCTCGATGAACGCCGACACGCTCGCCTTGGCGTCCGCGTCGTCGCCGGCTATGAGCACGTCCAGTGGGCCGCCCTGGGCCAGGACGTGGCCGAAGACGGTGTTGAACGCCTTCACGACATGCGCGCTGGCCGGGGCGGCCTTGGCGATCTCCTGCGCGCCGGACGAGCCGTCAGGGGTGACCAGCGCGGTGGCGTCGGCGTTGAAGGTGTTCGAGATATCGATGACGACCTTGCCGGCCAGTGCGTCCCCGTACTGGGCGAGGACCTGCGCGGCGCTGGTGTAGGGCACGGCGAGGATGACGATGTCGCCGGCCGGCACGGTGCCGAATGTCCCGGCCGTCGCGCCGCCGCCGAGTTCGGCGGCCAGGTCCTTGGCCTTGGCCTGGTCGCGGCCGATGACCTCGACGGCGTTGCCGCCCTCGACTGCGCGGGCGGCTATGGCGCGGGCCATGCCGCCCAGGCCGACGAAGCTGATGCCACTCATGGACGGGTACTCACTTTCTGTAGTCTGGGATGAACTTTTTGCTTTGAAGGGACCGGGGGTCAGCTGCCCGGCCGGATGGCTCAGACTTGACTGAACCCGCCATCGACGACCAGGTTTGCGCCGGTGATGAAGCCGGCGTCCGCAGAGGCGAGGAACAGCGCGGTGGCCGCGATCTCTTCACTGGTCCCCAGCCGTCCCAGGGGGATGGCGGAGGTGATCTGCTCCCGGAATTCCGGGGTGACGGTGCTGAAGAGCGCGGTGTCGATCGAGCCGGGACTGATGACGTTTACCCGGATGCCGCGGTCCTTCAGCTCCGCGGCCCAGGTGCGCGCGAGTGAGCGAACGGCTGCCTTGCTCGCCGAGTAAATCCCGGCGCCGGGGATGCCCTTGGTCGCGCTGGTCGTGCCGTTCAAGATGATCGACGCGCCGTCGCTCATCAACGGCAGCAGGTATTGAACGGTGAACACGGTGCCCCGGAAGTTGACGGCCACGAGCGTGTCGAACGAGTCCGGGGTGATGCTGCCCAGCGGGTCGGATACCGAGCCGATGCCGGCGCTGGCGAACAGGACGTCGACTCGTCCGTGATGCTCCCGCACGGTGTCGGCCAAGCGGGCGAGGTCGTTCAGGTTTCCTGAGTCCGCCTGCACGCCCGTTACGTTGTGGCCGATGGCGGTGACCGCCTCGTCCACTTTGTCTTTGCGTCGTCCGGTGATGAACACGTGGGCGCCTTCAGCCACGAACAGCTTGGCCGTTGCTAGCGCCATCCCAGACGTCGCTCCGGTGATCACTGCGACTTTGCCATCGAGCTTGGGCATGGTGAACTGGCCTTTCTGTTGGTTGTGGTTTGTGTTTTGGTGGTTGGCGCCGCGATCCGTCCTGCCACCGGGGCGCCGCCCGCCACGGGCTGTCAGATCAGTCCGCCGGCGATCTCGTCGAGGGGCTCGGGCTGGCCGGCCTCGTGATGGAGCCGGGTGCCGCCGCGGATCAGGGCACTGCAGAGGACGGCAGCGGCCCAGAAGATGCCAGCGGCCCACCAGTAGCCGACGGTGAACCCGTGCACGGTTGCGCCGACGACGGCAGTGCTGCCGTGGCGGGTCAGGTAGTGGCTGGTGGCGCTGGCGACGAAGGTGCTGATCAAGGCGACGCCGAGCGCCGAGCCGAGCTGCTGGGAGACGTTGTTGAGCGCCCCCGCCGTACCAGCGTCGCGCGGATCGACACCCTGCTGCCCAACCGCGACTGCCACGACGGCGGCAGACCCGATGCCGGTCCCGACCAGGACCAGCCCGGGCAGCACCCAGGCCGCGTACGGGCTGCCCACACCGGCCTGGGTCAGCAACGCGGCTCCGGCACCGGAGGCGATCAAGCCGGCGGCGACGATGACCCGCATGGTCAGGTGCCGCAGCAGCACGCCCTGGGTCAGCGTGGCGACTACGGCGATCGCCGCCATCATCGGCAGGAACGCGACGCCGGTCATGATCGGCGAGTAGCCCAGCACACCCTGGAAGTAATAGGTCAGGAACAGGAACAGCGCGAACACCGCCGCGTTCGCCAGGAAGAGCGTCAGGTAGGCGGCACCACGGTTGCGGTCGGCGACCACCCGCAGCGGGATGAGCGGGTGGCGGGCGACCTGCTGGAGCACGACGAAGCCGGCCAGTAGGAGACCGCCGGCGATGAGCGGGGTCAGTGTGACCGCCGAACCCCAGCCGTCGGTCTGGGCCTTGGCCGACCCGAAGACCAACCCGAAGACCGCCGCCGAGCCGACGACCGTGCTCGGCACGGAAAGCCTGGGCTTGTCGGGCTCGGCGGAGTTGTGCAGCAGTGTGAGGCCACCGATGATCCCGGCGACCGCGAGGACGATGTTGACGTACATGCACCAGCGCCAGTCCACGTAGTCGGTCAGCAGCCCGCCCAGCAGCAGGCCGACGGCGCCGGCGCTGCCGGACACCGCACCGAAGATCCCGAACGCCTTGTTCAGCTCCTTGAGGTCGGTGAAAATCACCGTGATCAGCGACAACGCCGCCGGCGCGAGAACTGCGGCGAACCCGCCCTGGGCGGCCCGGGCGGCGATCAGCGTGCCGATGTTCGGGGCCGCGCCGCCGGCAGCGGAGGCAATCGCGAACCCCAGCAGTCCCACGATGAACATGGTCCTGCGGCCGAGCACGTCGCCCAGCCGGCCTCCCAGCGGAAGCAAGCTGCCGAAGGCCAGCACGTAGGCGGTGATCACCCACTGGCGGCTGGCGTCGGAGAAGCCGAGGTCGGCCTGCGCCGAGGGCAGGGCAACGTTCACGACGGTCGCATCCAGCAGGATCATGATCTGGGCGATGACGAGGACACCCAGAGCCATCCAGCGCCGCTCGTCATCGGGATCGGGCGAAGCGGCCAGGCGCGCTCCGACGGCCTCCGCGGGCCGCGCAGGCGCCTGCGCCCCGGAGGCGGACGGCTCCATAGTGCTCATCTGCTTCGCTCCTCGTGCGGTCAGGTCAGAGCACCAAGATGAGGCACCCCTCCGGTCGTTGCTGTCTACCTGAACGGAGGGGTACCTCACCATATTCCGGAGGGGTGCCTCAAGTTGGCGGCAGTTTCGGGCCTCGACATCTGGCGGCACCAGAGGGATGAGGGGAGACGAGGTGCCCCTCGCCGCCTGGTCGCGGACGCTGCCCGCGACGGCGGGGACATCCAGGCCGGGTACCGCCCGGTCCCGGCAGCCACCCGGCCTGTTTCTCGGCCCTGCCGCCGCGCCCAGGGCGCCGAACGAACGTCATGCTCGCGGGATGGCCACCGGGATCGTCAGCCAGCTGGGCCGCCACGGTGCTGCCGCGCGCCGTCAGCCACGTCGCGCACGACCATGCCGACGAGCTCACCGAGGTCAACCGCGCTCGGCCGGGCTCCTGAGCGGCGCGGAAAGGGAGGTCGCCCTCA
Organism: Frankia canadensis; assembly: GCF_900197875.1. Taxonomy (GTDB): domain Bacteria; phylum Actinomycetota; class Actinomycetes; order Frankiales; family Frankiaceae; genus Frankia; species Frankia canadensis. The sequence goes on from NZ_FZMO01000112.1 coordinate 7,857, forward strand.
CCATCGCTGGTAAACTGACGAAGTGAGCGGCCGCGACGTGGAGCAGATGCGACGGCCCCTGCGCCGCGACGCCCGGGAGCGCCGAGACAAGCTCCTCGCCGCGGCGCAGCGCGAATTCGCCGCACACGGCGTGGATGCCTCCCTGGAGAAGATCGCACGCGACGCCGGCGTAGCCATCGGCACCCTGTACCGCCACTTCCCAACCCGCCTGGACCTGCTCATGGCCGCCTTCCAGCCCCGGCTTCAGGAGTTCCTCGACGGGGCCAACAAGGCCCTGGAGATGAACGACCCGTGGGAAGGTTTCGTCTACTACCTGGAGCACCTGTTCGGCATGCAGGCGGGAGACCGGGGTTTCAACGACTTCCTCTCCCGCCGCTTCACCGACAGCGCCGAGACCGAGCGCATCCACGACGAGATGTGCCAACAGATCGTGGACATGCTCACCCGGGCCCAAGAAGCCGGCGAGGCTCGCTGCGATATCACCCTGGCCGACATCGTCAACCTCATCTGGTCGAACGGCAGGATCATCGAGGCCACCAGCGCCACGGCGCCCAACGCCTGGCGGCGTTACCTCTACCTCATGCTCGACGCCTACCGGGCCGAGCGGGCACATCCGATCCCCGAGCCGCCGATGACGTACGAGCAGTTGTACGACGCCATGGTCCATCTCAGCGAGGCGCAGTAGGCGCGGCCGGCACCAGAGCCCATAGCACCGTGTCGGCGCGCGCCGACACGGTCCTATGCTCGTCGACCGGCGCGGGCTAGGTTGAGGCCGCCTCTGGCGGCTGGTTGTCGAGTGTTGGATGCGTGTCGCTACGGATCTGCGCGACCAGGCCGCGGGCGGTGTCGGCGCCGACGTGCAGCCGTTTGCGCAACGTCTCAGCGGAGATTGGGCGTTGGCGGTGCTGCCAGTGCAGGACGTCCTCGGCGCGACCACCAGCGGCACCGTAACGGCCAGGAACACCGCCAGCAGCCCCAGTCCGCCGCCCGCCGCTGATCCGTCGCAACTACCGCTGGCGCCGCCTGCGTGCGGTCACGAGCACCGCGGCGCCTCCGATCGACGCGACGCCACCGACCAGCAGCGGTGTGCTGGCCGAGACGCCGTCAACGAGTACCCCACCGACGGTTGCGCCGACGGCGATCCCGATGTTGCAGACCGTCACGATGGCCCCACCGATCTGCTCGAGTCGTGCCGGCTCGGTCCGGGCGCCCCAGCTCAGGATCGTGGTCGGCACACCGCCGAACGCGAGACCCCACACCGCGGCGGCGATGAACAGGCCGACGACCGAGCCACCGGTCAGGCGCATGACGAGCATCCCTACCCCCAGCGCAGCAGGGAACAGGAACACGCCCACCAGGGGAGCGCGGTCGGCCAGAGGACCACTGAGCACCGTGCCGAGGAAGCTGGCGACACCGAACACGAGCAGCAGCACCGCGAAGCCGGCGTCGTCGATGCCGGACAGGTCCTGCACGGCCGTCCGGATATAGGTGAATCCGCTGAAATGCCCGCCGAAGATCAGCAGTATCGCGAACAGGCCGACCAGGACTATGCTGGAGCGCAGTACCGATCCGAGCGCCCGAAGCCCGCCTGCCGCTGCGGGAGTGACGTTCGGCAGTGTCGCCGCCTGCGCGATCACAGCGAGCACCGCAACGCCGGCGCCGAGCAAGAACACCCCCCGCCATCCCCAGACCCCGCCTAGCCAGGCGCCGAGCGGAACGGCTGCGACAGTGGCGCCCGAGACGCCGGAGTTGATGACGGTCAGCGCTCGACCGACGTGGTCGGTGGGCACCAGGTGCGCGGCCATCGCGGCGGCCATCGCCCAGAACCCGCCGAGCGCGACACCCAGCAGGAGCCGCGCGGCCAGCAGCACGTAGAGGTTGGGTGCGATCGCCACGATCAAGTCGGAGACGGCAGCAAGAACGGTGAGGACGATCATGACGTGGCGCCGATCGGCACGCGGCAGGACCACCGAGATGACCAGAGCCGCCAGGGCGGCAGCGAATGCGGTGACGCTGACGGCCTGCCCCGCCGCGCCGGCCGACACGCGGAGGTCCTCGGCGACGCGTGGCAGCAGACTCGCTGGCAGGAACTCCGACATGACGATCGCGAAGATCCCCAGGCTCAGCGAGACGACACCGGCCCAGGCCGGATTTCCGGCCGTCTCGCCGCGTCCGCCCGCCACGCGCAGGCGAGTATCGGCAAGCTCCAGTTGTTCGCAGGTGCTCACCAGGGCAGCTCTCCTGCCTCGTCCTGAAAGGTCCCGGTCGGGCCGGTCGGGTCCAGGGTGGCCAGACGCACGACGACTCGGGCGCTCTCCTCGACCGGTCGTCCGATGCCGAACGCGGCCGTCATGTCGGTGGCGGTGGTGCCCGGCTCGAGGGCGTTGAACTTGATGCCCGGCTGGGACTTGGCGTAGTGGACCGTGAGCATGGTGGCGGCGGACTTGGACGCCGAGTAAAGCGCCAGCGGCAGACCGAACTCCGGCCGCTCGGGATTGTTCACTGCCCAGAACGACCCGGCGCTGCTGGAGATGGTGACGACGGTGGGGTTCGACGACTTGCGAAGCAGGGGCAGCGCGGCTTCGGTGACGCGCACGATGCCCACCGCGTTCGTGTCGAAGGAGCGCAGAGCCGCGGGGCCGTCGAGCCCGGTCTCCAGCACACCTGCGTTGTGCACCAGGACGTCGAGACGGCCCTCGGCCGCGCCGATCGCCGTCAGCGCGCTGCTCACAGAGGCATCGTCGGTCACGTCGAGCTGGACGAAGCGCGCCCCGAGCGCCGCTGCGGCGGCCTCACCCCGCGCGACATCCCGCGCACCGATATAGACGTCGTGCCCCAGTTCCAGCAGCTGTCTGGCGGTCTCGTAACCGATGCCCTTGTTGGCTCCGGTGATCAGTGTGACGGTCATGTCTGTCCTCTCGAAATGCATGGCCCGACCAGGCCGTTGTGCACGCTATGCGCGGCACACCGACTCACCCAGAGCCCTCCGCAGCCTGGGGTGTGACACGACCCCCCCTGACCGCTGCGCAGCGGCTTAGGCTCGCCGCATGAGCGAGTCGACGAATGCCCTCGGGGGGTATCTGCGTGCCCGACGCGACCTGGTCATGCCGCAGCAGGCGGGCATCCCCGACGCCGGTGTGCGCCGTGTGCCGGGGCTGCGGCGGGAAGAAGTCGCCATGCTCGCCGGCGTCAGCGCCGACTACTACCTACGGCTGGAACGGGGCCGCGACCGCAACCCCTCCGTACACGTGCTCGAGTCGATCGCACGCGTGCTCCAGCTCGACGACGACCACTTCGCCCACCTGCTGGCACTAGTTGCAGAGGTTCCCCGACAGCGGAAACGCCGACCGCGCAAGGAGCCCCCACCCGCTGGCTCGCTGAAGCTCCTGGACTCCCTCATGCAGCCTGCCTTCATCGAAGACCGGTACTTCGACGTCCTCGCCGCGAACCGCATGGCCACCGCGCTCTCACCGGGCCTGGCCGTCGGGGGCAACCAGCTGCGAGACCTGTTCCTGGAGCCGGCCGAGCAGGCACTGTACCCGGAGTGGGAGAATGTCACCGAATGCTTCATCGCGAGTCTGCGGCAGGCCGTGGGCACCGACATCGACGATCCCCGCTTCATCGAACTCACCGGCGAGCTCTCCCTCGCAAGCCCGCGATTCCGTCAGCTCTGGGCCCGGCACGAAGTACGTGGACAGCGCGGAACCCCCCTCCGGATCAACCACCCGCAGGTCGGGGAGATGACGCTCAACCGAGAGCGACTGGCTATCAACGGCACCGAGGGCCTGATGCTCGTCGTATATCACCCGGACGCTGGCTCCAGCGATGCGGACAAGCTGGCTCTGCTGGCCTCCGCTGCCCTGCCCACCTCAAACACCGAGCACGAGTCCCTGAGGCACACATGACGACCATCGGAATCATCGGCGCAGGCGAGGTCGGAAGCCAGATCGCCCGCGCAGCGATCGCGAACGGCTACACCGTCGTCATCGCCAACTCCCGGGGACCGGAGACCCTGAAGGGTCTCATCGCCGACCTGGGACCATCCGCGCACGCCGCCCGTGCCGAAGATGCTGCGGCCGCCGGGGACTTCGCAGTCGTCGCAGTGCCCCTCAAAGTCGTCAACGACATGCCCGTCGAAGAGTTGGCCGGCAAGATCGTGCTCGACACGAACAACTACATGGTCTGGCGCGACGGCCAGATCCCCTTGATAGATTCAGGCACCAAGACTGTTCACGAGTTGCGGCAGGAACAGCTTCCGACGTCGAAGGTCACCAAGGCGTTCACCCACATCCAGGCTCCGAACCTGTTGCGGTTTGGCCGACCCGCCGGAGCCCCCGACCGCATGGCGTTGGCTGTTTCGAGCGACTACCCGGAAGCCGTCGAGCTCGTCACGCGACTGTACGACCAGTTCGGCTTCGACACCGTCGACAACAGCCCGCTGAGCGACTCCTGGCGCTCTGCCCCCGGCACGCCGATGTGGCGCTTTCACGATTCGGGGCAGCACCGCGAGGAGCTGGTCCGCAACCTAACAGCAGCAAAGCCCCCGCACGAGGTCGAACTTGGCGAGGCCTGACCGAACCCGAAGTGATGTCAGGGCCAGCAACCAAGATCAATCGGTTCGGATGCTGGTGCATATGGTCCACACCCCCTGACCTGCGCGTTTGCGGCGATCAGGCCGTTCGTAAGATCGACAACTCGCCCCGGTGGTGCCTGGTGGCGGACTGGCTGCTGGCTCCAACGCAGATCCTGGCCAGCCTCACGGGCGGCGTGGTCCTGCACGACCCGCTCGATCTGCTCACCGCGCGGCGCCATGCGCTGGCCTGGTACCCCGACGATGTCTGGCGTTATGTCCTGGCAGCCGGCTGGTTGCGTGCGAGCCAGGAAGAACCGTTCATCGGCCGCACCGGCGGCCGGGGCGACGACCTCGGCTCGCGCATGCTCGCCGCCCGCGGAGTGGTTCGCGCGGCAGTCGGATGTCGGCGGGCGCCGCACGTACGGCGGTGCCTGGGTCGTGCGGTCATCGTCGTCTGGAGGCGATAATGGTCGGGTGACCGTCGACCTGCGTGACAGCCGGATCGCCGAGGTGTGCCGGCGTTACGGCGTCGCCGAGCTGTCCGTCTTCGGCTCGGTGGCGCGCGGCGAGGACACCGACTCCTCGGATGTCGACCTGCTGTCGGAAGCGATGGAGGCGGCGAAGAGCGCCGCGGCCAGCCATCGGCCACTCGCGGCCAGCAGGGCCACGGCGAGGCCCGTCAGCGCCGCGCCCAGGTAGAACAGCGCATCGGTCCGCGTCGGCCCGGGTCGCGGCGCGCTGGACGGTGAAGGCGGAGCTTCCGGATCCCATGTGTCCGCCGCGTCCCGCGCGTACCTGAGGATCAGCCAGTCCAGTTGATCGGGCTCCACGCCCACCCCGACGTTTCCGTAGCGCCGCACGAGACGTTCTTCCAGATGCGCACGTAGCCCCGCCGTGTGGTCGGGCCAGTTCCCTGCCCGGTGCGGCCGCGCCGGGCTGAAGTGCATCTCGATGAGCCTATGGACGTCCTTGCGGAAGGAGGTCGGCGTCCAGGGGCGTGCCAGGCGCGGGTCGGGTAGCTCGGATTCGCGCCGCAACGCCTCGTCGCGCAGCGCGCTCGTCGCACGTTCCGGTCCGTAGCGCTGTAGGAGGTAGGCCGCCGCAGCCAGGCAGAACGTGGCAAATGCCGCAGCCAGCCCGAACGGCCCGACGGCAAGGGCGCTTACCCCGAGGACCAGCCCGCAGCCGCCCCCGACGGCGTGGGCCCACGCATGGCGCGACGCTGTCCACACGCGGGGCGTGGCTGCGGGGCCGGTTGCTGCTCGCGATCGACGGGTTCGATGTCGGCGTGCGCGATACCGAGAAGAACCCCGCCGAGTTCGGCTACGTCGGGTCGGGTGAGGAGCAGTCGGCCCCGAAGATCCGGGTCGTCGAGTTCTTCGCCGCGTCCCCGCAGGAGGCGCCGGCAGCGATCGGAAGCGGTCTGGACCGCGCTGGTCGGGGTTCACGTGTGGAAACCTCGACGCCTACGAAGCCCTGCTCGACTGGGAAGCCGCGGTCACCGAGTGCGCCTGGCGGGCACTCTTCGATGCCGGTCCGCCCACCCTGGTGGCTGGCGACGGAAACCCGCCCCATGGTCGTCCAGGTATCGCACCGGTTGCTGTCACCCACGAGGTGGTCGTTCGTACTGTAGCCGGATGAGGCGGCCATTTCGAAACAGCGAGATCGAGGACAGCAACTCGGCTTTGATGCCGCGTGCACGACGCGCCGCTGTGCGTTCGTCGTGAAGAATCCAGTCTTCAAGTAGCGCCGGTAGTGAGAACTGGAGCTGAAAGGCTCGTGAACTGTCGGCGGGCACGATCATCCAGTCGCCGGTGACCTCGCGTCTGGTCACGAACTGGATGTTCACGTCTACCTCGGGGCCACGGCGAGCGACGTAGGTATCGAGCGCGGAGAGATCGGAGGGCCGCAGAGCCAGCACAAAGGGCGCGGACGGGAAGGCGAAGACCAGATTCGCGTCAAGCCGTCCGGCAAGCTCGGCCGTGAGGGACTCCAATCGATCGAGGGGAAGTGTCTGAAACTCCCGCTGCGCCGGGTTCAGCTGGTTTGCCAATCGGGCTCGACTCGCGCGCCGCTGGAAGCTCACCGCGTCACCGGCGTCTACGTCATCGATGTCGTCGGATTCCCCGTTGGTCCAGGTGTCGAATGCCAGCCTGAGTGCGGTGCGGACCTGTCCGGTGGGAAATGGTGATACCTGTGCTTCTTCGGCCAGGTCATGAAGTCCCTGCGCGACGCGGTCGGCGGCGCCCAGCAGCCCGGCGAAACCCGGGCTCGACAGGTCCACAAGTGAGATCTGCTGGGCGAGCGCGAACTGCTGGGCCGGCTTGGTGAATCCGGAGGTGGAGAACAGCACGTACCGATAGTGGTAGCGCCGCATCGGGATCGCGCGGGCACCCGCTGAGGCTGTCGAGTGATGCTCGTTGACGTCGTGGATGACTCCATGCGCGTTCCGCACGTCACCGAGACCCGTCTTCGCGGCGCGATATTTCGCCTCGACGAACACGCGCAGAGGTAGCGAGAACGGCACGGGTAAGGTCAACTCGCCGAGCACGTCGGCCTGATGATCGGTGCCCCGGCCGCGAACGAGAAGCCCATGCGCGCCTTGCCTGAGGGCCTCAGGGTCCTGCGTCTCGGACACCAGCAACCGATACCCACTCTCATAAAGAAGACGAGCCAGTACCTCCTCGAGGACGTAGCCCCGCAGTTGCTCCAAACTTGTCATCGCACCACTTCCATGCGCGCCCCGCAGCGGCGCCCGAACCCTGCCGGCCATCCCGTGCGGCCATCCATTGCGCAGGGGCCGAACCAGCTACGACATCCCCCGTCCGCCATGGACACAGCGTCCCAGAACCTGTGCACGCAGCACAAACAAGCCGCAACCATGCCTGCGGCCAGCCCCTGCACCAGCCGGCCTGCGACCAACACCGCCGCGACCAGCGCCAGCGACGCGGTCGGTGGCGTTCGGCGGCTCATCACCGCCCTTCGGGTTCGTTCAGGAACGCCAGCAGCCAGGGCAGCGTCCGCCGCATCGCCGACGGGTCGCCCGCAGCGGCCATCCGCTCCCCGAGGTAGTCGCCGTGGACTCCCGGGACGATGAGCACGCGCGCGCCCGGCGTAATCGCCGCGAGGTTGACGGTGTGCTCGGTGCGGACGACGTCCTGATCGGCGCCGACGAACAACGTGGGCGCGGCCATCGCGGCCAGCTCCTCCGGTGCCCAGTCGGCGAAGTTCAGCATCTGCCGCTGGTCGAGTTCGAACAGCAGGCGCTCGTGGTCCGGGTCGTCGGGGTTGATCTCGCGGTCGGCCTCGCGATACGTGTCGGGCATCGCTGACACGTCCGCCCCGGCGGCGAGGCCGTCCCAGAACCCGTCGATCATGCCGTCGCGCCGGTACAGCGCCGACGCGACGATCTGCCGCCGGACGAGCTCCGGGTGGCGCATGGCCAGGCGCATCGCGGTGTTGCCGCCGTTGCTGAAGCCGAGGACGTCCACCGGGCCGATGTCGAGCCGGCGCAGCAACGCCGCCACGTCGTCGGCCGAGTGCTCGAAGCTGGCGGCCCGCTCCGGGTGGCTGGGGGTGTGCCCATGCCCCTGTAGCTCGACGGCGATCACCTGCCGGGTCGGGGCGACCTCCGGGATCAGCAGACCCCAGTTCGTCCCGATCGTGGAGCCGCCGCCGTGGATCAGCAGCAGCGGCGCCGTTCCGGGACGCGGGTCGCCGTGCACCTCGTGGTGGAGATCGATGGTCATCGGTGAGTTCCTTTTGTCGATTCCGTCGTCATGACAGAGTCGGAGCCGGCCTGCGAGCTTTGCGCCGGCCGCGAGCGCAAATCCCGCCGGCCGGCTCCGACCCCTGTGTGCGAGCCGCGACCGGCGCGGTAGCAGGAAAAGGAGTACGGACATGAAGTTCCTGTTGATGCTGCACAACAACCCGGCAGCCCTTGAGGCCCTCGACGCGGCCGGCCGGCAGGCGCTCCAGGACGGCCACGCGCGTTTCATCCAGGAGACGCAGCGATCCGGCGAGCTGATCGTGACCCAGGCGCTGCAGCACCCGTCCCGCAGCGCCGTCGTCCGGGTCCGTAACGGGCAGCCCGCGGTCACCGACGGCCCCTACCTGGAGACCAAGGAGTTCCTCGGCGGCTTCTACATGCTCGACGTCGCGGACCGCGAGCGTGCGCTCGAACTCGCCGCCGGCATCCCGGACGCCGCCATCGATGGCATGGGCGTCGAGGTGCGTGAGGTCATGTTCGAGGCCGGGCTGGACTGAGTGGTCACCCGCATCGAGGGGCTCCTGCGCGAGCTCGCCCCACACGTGCTGTCCGGCCTGGTCCGCCGGTACGGCCAGTTCGACGCGTGCGAGGACGCCGTACAGGAGGCCCTCGTCGCGGCCGCCACCTCGTGGACCGAGGACACCATGCCCGAGAACCCGAAAGGCTGGCTGCGTTCCGTCGCGTCGCGCCGGCTCATCGACGAGATCCGCAGCGACGCCGCCCGCCGGCGCCGCGAGGAGACCGCCGCCGCGCTGGCCGGCAACGCCCCCGAGGCGCCGTCGCCGGCCACCGAGACCGACGACACGCTGGCCGTGCTGTTCCTGTGCTGCCACCCCGCCGTCACACCCGCATCGCAGGTCGCGCTCACCCTGCGCGCGGTGGGCGGCCTGACCACCGAGGAGATCGCCGCGGCGTTCCTTGTTCCGCCCGCGACGATGGGGCCACGGATCAGTCGCGCGAAGGCGCAGATCAAGTCCGCCGGCGCGACGTTCGCGGTGCCGTCCGACGACGAGCGGGTTACCCGGCTCCCGGTCGTTTTGCAGGTGCTGTACCTGATCTTCAACGAGGGGTACACGAGCAGTGCCGGGCCGGCCCTGCACCGTCCCGATCTCGTGGACGAGGCGATCCGGCTGACCAGGCTGCTGCGCGCGGCGCTGCCCGGCGACGGCGAGGTCGCCGGCCTGCTCGCGCTGATGCTGTTCACCGACGCCCGCCGCGACACCCGGACCAGCGGGAGTGGCGACCTCGTCCTGCTCGCCGACCAGGACCGCGCCCGCTGGGACCGCACGAAGATTGACGAGGCGAACACGCTGATCAGCTCAGCGCTTTCGACCGCACCGCCGGGGCCTTATCAGCTGCAGGCAGCGATCGCAGGTGTCCACTGCGCGGCCGCGACGGTCGCAGACACCGACTGGGCGCAGATCGCCACGCTGTACACCGTCCTCGAGACGCTCGACCCGAGCCCGGTCGTGACGATGAACCGGGCGGTGGCAGTGGCCATGAGCGACGGCCCGGACGCCGGGCTGCGCCTGCTCGACACCGTCGGGTCGGACGCCAGGCTGCGGCGTGGCCACCGATACCGGGCGACCCGCGCGCATCTGCTGGACATGGCCGGCGACCGGCCCGGTGCGCGGGCGGAGTTCGCCGCGGCGGCCGCGACGGCGCAGAGCACCCCGGAGCGCGACTACCTGGAACGTCAGGCGGCCCGCCTTGGGTGATTGGTACGCGGCGACCAGCGCACGGCGGCCAACCAACCGCCTCGAACCCGTCGGGGCCGAGGCGCATGCGACTGAACCCGCTCGCCCCACGCGGGCGTGGCGGGCGCGGGAACCGGACGGTAACATCTGGCGACTGGCCAGTCACGGCCGGTCGCGCGACGATCGAACCGTCGTGGCGTCCAGCGAACGAGGCGGGGCTGCGTACCGATGGGCCACGGATCAACCGTTCACAGTGTGACGTACGACCTGCTCAGGTCGCTGGGCATGACGACCGTCTTCGGGAACCCGGGATCGACGGAGGAGCCGTTCCTGCAGAACTTCCCGGCCGACTTCACCTATGTCCTCGGCCTGCAGGAGGCCTCCGTCATCGCCATGGCAGATGCGTTCGCGCAGGTCACCCTGCGGCCAACGCTGGTGAACCTGCATTCCTCGGCGGGCGTGGGGAACGCCATCGGCAACCTGGTCACGGCTTACCATGGCCACACACCGCTGGTCGTCACCTCGGGCCAGCAGCACCGCGAGATGGTGATCGGCGAACCCTACCTGGGCAACCGCGACGCGACGACCCTGCCGAAGCCCTGGGTCAAGTGGGCCTATGAGCCGGCCCGCGCCGAGGATGTCCCCGCAGCCCTGATGCGGGCCTACGCGATGGCGGTGCAGCCCCCGGCCGGCCCCGTCTATCTCTCGATCCCGCTCGATGACTGGAACGTTCCGCTGGCCGGCCCGGCCGTCGTGCGTGGCGTGAGCACCCTCGTCGCGCCCGACGTCGAGAGGCTGCGGGGCTTCGCCGAGCGCATCTCCGCCAGCCGGCGACCGGCCCTGGTGTTCGGTCCCGACGTCGACCGGCGTGGCGGCTGGCACGCGGCCATCGCGCTCGCCGAGAAGCTGCGGGCATCCGTCTACGGGCCGCCGCTGCCGGATCGGATCTCGTTCCCGGAGGACCATCCTCTCTACCAGGGGCCGCTCGGGATCTCCCTGAAAGCCGTGAGCGACCGGCTCGGGGGGCACGACCTCGTGGTCGTTGCCGGCGCCGAGGTGTTCCGCTACTACCCCTATGTGCCCGGCGTCGTCCTGCCTCCTGGCACCGCGTTGCTGCACATCACGGACGACCCGGCGGTGGCCGCGTCCGCGCGCGCCGGCGACAGCGTGCTGGGCGACCCGCGGATCGCCCTCGAACTGCTCACCGAGCTGGTGGAGGAGGGCGCGCGACGCACACCCCCTGAGCCGGCGCGGCGCGCCAGGACCCTGCCCGAGGGGCCGAGCAGGCCGCTGACGGCGGCCGAGGTCCATGCGGCGCTGAACACGGCCCGCCCGCCGCACGCCGTCCTCGTCTACGAGTCGACCTCGACGATGGCCCTGCAGAACGAGTGGCTGCCGACGGTCGAGCCCGGCTCGTTCTTCGCGACGGCCAGCGGCGGCATCGGCTGGGCGGTGCCGGCCGCAGTCGGCGTGGCGCTCGGCGACCGGGCGCGCGGCGAACGCCGGCCAGTGATCGGGGTCATCGGTGACGGCTCCTTCCAGTACTCCGTGCAGGCCATCTGGACCGCCGCGCAGCACGAGTTGCCCATCGCGTACGTCGTCCTGCGTAACCGGGAGTACTCGGTGCTGAAGTCCTTCGCCGAACTGGAGAACGCCCCAGGCGTGCCAGGGCTCGACCTGCCGGGACTGGACATCGTGTCGCTGGCACGCGGCTTCGGCTGCCGGGGCGTCGACGTCGAGACCGTGGACGAGCTGGAGAAGGAACTCACCGCCGCGCTGGAGACCAACACCCCCACCGTGATCGTGGTCGAGACCAGGCCCCAGCACGCCGACCTCTGAGCCATGCCCCGCTCGCCAGGACCGTGTGCCAGCGGGCCCGGCCATCTTGAGGGGGTCGGGGCGACATCGAGCCGGCCGAGACGGAGCCGGATCTGTTTCCTGGGGCGCCGCCGGATGAGCCTGCCCGTCGAGCGCGTTGTGCGTGTCGGTTCTGAGCTGGGTGACCAAGCCGCGGGCGGTCGCGGTGCCGACTACCAGGTCTACGGAACGCCCGTTCGATTCGGCAGATGATCTAACGACCGGCGCCATCACTGGACATCATCCCTGGCCAAGGCCCGGGTAGCGACCGGCCGAACAGTGATTTCAGGGCCAGCCCAGGGCGGCCTGCGCGGTGTTCATTGCTGGCGCCGGTGGTCGCAACGGTGGAGGTCGGCCTCCAGCGCGCCCCGATCCCAGCCGGCCAGGTCGGCGGCTGCGGCGTAGGTGGTGTCCAGGAAGTCGGCGAGGACCTGGTCGGGGTTCGCGGCGGCGGCCACGGCTTCATACGGGAGCAGGAACTCGCCGCTGGGGCCGTAGTAGGCGGCGTCCGGGCGGACCGGATGGACAGCGTAGCCGGCCGGTTCGGGGTAGGCGTAGGCGTAGAATGCGCCTTCCTCGCCGCCGGGCCAGAATCCGCAACTGGCCAACTCGTGGGAGTAGCCCTCGCGCGTCACCCACACGGGGAGATTCGGGACTCCGCCGGGGTTGGGTGGGGCGGTGCGTCCGGAGAACCGGGTGCAGGCCATGTCCATGCCGCCCCAGAAGAAATGCACCGGGCTGGCCTTGCCGATGAACCGGGACCGGAACACCGTGATGACCCGGTTGGCCCGCAGGAGCTGGCGCCAGAATAGCTCGACCGCGTGCGGGTCGTAGGAGGCGTGCTGGTAGTCGTCGGCGAACGGGATGGCCGGATCGACCTCGTTGGGCCTGGCATGGATATGGGTTTGGATGCCCAGGTCATCCAGAGCCTGCATGGTTTCGGTGTAGAACTGGGCCACCGGTTTAGGCGCCAGCGCCACCTGCTGGCGGCGGCCGTCGCTGGTACGGATATGTAGCTGATGGTCGAGGAAGTCGAACTCGATGTCGAAATCCCCATTGCGGTACGGGATGGTCGAGGTGGTCAACCCGCGCGGGTTGACGTATAGGGTGACATGCCACCAGTGGTTGATCATCGGCGCATGCGCCATGCGGATCTTGCCGACGATCTGGGTCCACATGTGCAGCGTGTCCTTCGTGTCGCTCCAGTCCCGCAGCCGCAACCGCGGCCACACCTGCGTCTGCACTGTGCTCTGCTCGGTCATCGTTCCTCCCACGGATACCCGGCATCGTTCCTATTGATCAACGCCCACCGACGCGCACACGCCGGCCGGTAGGCGCGGTCGTCGCCGTGACGGGCGATCAGCCGGCGTCGACGCCTTGCCAGCCCGGTGAACATCCGCAGCGCGATGCGTTTGGGTATGAGCCGAACGCCACCCACCCCGTTAGGCGGGTCCGCATCGCGGCCATGATGAGCATCTGGGGGGTGCCGGGGGAGGAACCGGGCTCCCAATCCGGTGCATCCCGCCCCGGCCGGACTCCAGCCAGCGGGCCAGCGTGGAGTCCTGGCCGGGGCACTCTGGTGCGCGTCCGCGTCGGCGAGCGAGCGGGCCGGCCGGCCACACCGGCTGGGCGGGCGCCGAATGAGCTCAACGCCGCATCGACGAACAGGTCACGCAAGCATCTTTCCCACGGCTGCTGAACCCCGGCGCCGTCGAGGAATCCACCGTCCTGCCATTCCGACGCCCGGGTCGCCCCTTCCGTTCACCCCGACGTCACCAACCGGATCCGGGGAAATGAGAGGAGGATCAGGCGCGGGCGGCCGCAGCGTCGGCGCGGGCCAAGGTGGCGTCCAGGACGGCGTACTCGGCTTCTTCCACGGCGGAGATGGCGAAAGAGATCGCGCAGGCGGCGTCGTCCTCCGCGTACTCCGCACGCCGCTCGGCACGGTTGGCGTCGCGCTCCGCCTGCTTCTGTTGGACCTCGGCACGCACCTCGCTCACATGGTCCTTCCAGCGGTCCTGGATCTCGCTCCACCGACTGGAAGCCTCCTGGGTAACGTCCGCCGCCTTCTCGCGAAGCTCGCCCGCGCGCTGCTCGGCGTTGGCACGAGCCTGCTCGACTTTGGCCGCCAACTCCTCGCGGGTCTCGGCCTCGGCCGTGCCCGCGGCATCCTCGGCTGCCTTGGCGCGCCCTGAAAGGTAGGCCAGTTGCTCGGACAAACGGGCCATAGTGCTCACCCTTCCGCTGTCTTCCTGCACAATCACACGGCAGTTACGCTAACGCGGCTTCTCGGCTCACGCAGGTTGACCAACGACGGCGGCCGCCGCACCAGCATCCCCATTACCATGATATGGGGCCATCTATCGACCTCAACCGGCGGATGAGGGATTCGGCGTGGTCGGGGCGGCGTTCGTAGTCGCGGGCGTGCCGGCGGTGCCCGGTGATCCACGACGGAGTTCTCTCGACGACCCACCGGCGTGGCAGGACGGAGAAGCCCTTCTGTCCGGCGGGTTTACGCACCACCTGCACGGTGAGGGTCAGGATCCGGACAGCCCAGTCGACGAACGTGCCCGTGAAGCCGGCGTCGGCGAACACCAGCCGTAGCCGCCGGCCGGCGAAGAAACCGTCGAGCAGGAGCTGCCGGCCGCCGGCGGTGTCATGCGTGCTCGCCGGGACCACGAGCACGGCCAGCAGCAGGCCCATCGTGTCCACGACGACGAACCGCTTGCGGCCGTTGATTTTCTTGCCGGCGTCGTAGCCGCGGGAGGACGCCGGGACGGTGTCAGCGCCCTTCACCGACTGGGAATCGATGATCCCCGCGGTCGGTTCCGGGGCCCGGCCTTCCTGAGCGCGGGCCTGCTCCCGCAGCGCATCGTGAACACGTTCGGTCACACCCAGGTCGTGCCAGCGGGCGAAGTAGTAGTACACGGTCTGCCACGGCGGATAGTCCGACGGCAACGCCCGCCACGCACAGCCGTTACGCACCACGTACAGGATCGCGTCGACGACATCGCGCCGATCATGCTTCTCCCGGCGACCCACCACCGCCGGCGGCGGGAGCAACGGCCCGACCAACGCCCACTGCGAGTCCGACAGATCCGACGGATACCGATGACGAGGAGCACGCGCCATCCGTCCACCGTCAGCCCCCCGCCACCCCCAGCCGGCCATGATCCGACGAGTGCACCCCCATCGCACACCCCGCAAATCCAGCCGGATAGGCCAGGTCCAACGAGACACCAGATCGCTGTCCTCGCGCACCTCGACAGGCCCAGGTCATGAACGATGAGCAAGGTCCACTCTCCCTGGCTGCCCGGCTGGCCGTGGCTGAGCGCTCATCCTCGCGTCGAGGACCGAGTGACGGTGCTGGAGACCCGGCTCGTTGCGCCCGAAGACCAGTTCGGACCGCGCGCCCGAGGAAAGGTTCTTCTGGATTTCGACAGCGAGCTGATAGTCCTCGTCGCGGACTGTCGAGTGCGCGAAGTCGAACAGTCTTTCCGCGCCCGCCCGGGTGGTCTCGTCCGCAAGGTCCAGCTTTGAGGCGTTCTGGTGGCAGGTCACCGAGTGCCCGGGCCCGTTGCCGGGGTAGATCCGGAAGACCTCGCTGTTGGCGGCACTCGCCGAAACGACGATGTTGGGAAACAGCGCGTAGGCGATCGACAGGTTGTCCAGCGGCTGCCATTCTTCGGCGGACCGGTCCGCGAGGCCCGTGAGGTGCCGCAACGGAACGACCAGCCGATGGTGCGGGCCGAACGAGTCGAAAAGCGCGCAGTTTCCCAGGGCAAGCTGGGCGAACGTGTCGCGGTGCAGGGTGGAGAAGTGATAGCTCTCGGCGAAAGTGTCCAGAGCGAGCTTCCAGTTGATCGGGGAGTCGAGAACCCGCTCACCCACCGGCGACCAGTCGCCGATCCCCCACGAGGCAAGCTCCGGACCGAGCGGCCCCAGATGGGCCTCGATGTCCAGGGGCCCGTTCTCCGGCTGGAGGCCGACCCACAGAAACCCGGCATGCTCCGCGGCCGGCAGTTCCGTGAGGCCTGTTCCGCCGGCCGCCAGTGACGGGAAACCCTCACGGCCGGGCCCTCCGACGAAGCGGCCCGCAGCGTCGTACGTCCAGGCGTGGTACGGGCACACGAACCGTTCGGCTGTGCCGCAGCGCACCGCGACCGGTGCCTGGCGATGAGCGCAGATGTTGTGGAAGGCCCTGACGGTGCCGTCCTGACTCCGGGTCAGAAGCACGGGAACGTCCATCACCGTCTTCGTGCAGAAACTTCCGGCGGTCGGCAGCTCCGAGCGGTAGCCGACCAGCTGTGGCGAGCCGAAAAGGAGTTCGCGTTCACGTTCGAAACGTTGCTGGCTGGTGTAGGCATCGGCCGGCTGACGGCGTTCAGCCGGCTCCATGTCGGTTGTCCGGTCCATGGCGACTTTGAGCGCGCGCCGGGTGAGGTCCATGAGCTCGCTGCGGTCCATCGGTGGCTCCCTTGTACGGCGGCCGGGTCGTGGCCGGCCCGCCGGGTGATCGGTGGATTCTCCGGCCGATCGTGTCCGGGCCGGAGAGAAATCAGGACCTGTGGATCTTTTCGAGAACGTCGGCGGTATGGCTAGCCGCGTTCTCCGTCTTCAGCCGGGTGGCCAGCCGCGCTGCACGTTCCCGTGGTTCGGGGGCCAGCAGGGGGGCCGCGGCGGCGACGAGGGCCCGCTCGCTCATCTCGGGGAAGCGAAGGGATGCGCCGACACCGAGGCGTTCGAGCCGGGCGCCCCAGAAGGGCTGGTCGCCGATGACCGAGCACACGACGGTCGGCAGTCCGGCTGCGACGGAGGCCGCTGTGGTGCCGGCGCCGCCATGGTGCACGGCGATGCGGCAACGCGAGAGCACCGTGTCGTGGTCGAGGTCTCCGACGACGCACACTCGCCGGTCGGTGCTGACGCCGGTCGTGGCCCACGCCCCGCTCACCAGCGCGCGCAGCCCCAACCGGTCGGCGACCGTGCTGAGCAACTCGAGGATCCGGGGCGGATCCAGGACCGGCATGCTCCCGAATCCGAAGTACGCGGGTGGCTCACCCTCGTCCAGCCACTGGTCGACGGCGGGGTCGAGCTGGTGTTCCCCGAGCAGCCGGCGCTGCTCGGGCGACAGGGTGAGGAAACCGACCAGCGGGCGACGCTCACCCCAGTCGGCGAGTTCGGGCACCAGGAACCGGCTGTAGGCCTGGATCTCCGTCGAGCCGGCCCGCGCCAGCCGGCGTGGGGTGGGTTCCCGGGCCGGCCGCAGGCCCAGCCTCGCACGCAGCCGATTGACGTCGGCGGCGAGGACCCGCCACCCGGCGAGCTCGACCGCCGGATACATCAGGCGATTGACGACCCGCGGCAGCCGGCGGGTGCTGGCGATGAAGAAGGGGAAATCTCCGTTGGCCCGCATCGGCGCGTGGTGCAGACATGCCATCGGCACCCCCCGCCACTCCGCGATACAGGCCGCCTCGTCCTCGGTGGTGACACCGGACACGATGAGATCGGCGCCGGCGGAGATGTCCGCCATGGCGTCTGCGATACGTTCCGTCTGCTGGCGTTTGTACCGACTGAATCCGTTCATGATTTTCCACAGGTCACCTGAAGCCAGCCAGGCCCGTACCTCTTCCGAGCCCATGAACTCATGCGCGTCGATGCCGATCGACGCTGTGTCGAGTCCCATTCTGAGACCGAAACTGGCAAGGTCCCCGGGCACGCCCAACACCACCTCGTGACCGCGCCGGGCCAGTTCGGCGCCGATTATCGCCGCGGGTTGGGCATCCCCCCGGGTGCCCATCGCGAAGATTGCAACACGCACGGTGCAGCCTTTCCTCAGGAAATCCGACCAGCACGGTGGAGAGAAGGCCGGTACATGGGCCTGCGTCGCCGTTTTCGTGCTCTGAGGACATGGTGGCTTCGGTCGTGCTGTCCGGCGATCTCACCGGACGCATTCGCGCGGGGAACCGTCCGGAAACGCCGGTGCGGGCCCTTCGGCCGTGCAGGCGTGTCCGTGTCCGTGTCCGGTGCGGCCGGACGCCGGGCGCGCTGTCGCACGGAGAGTCTGCCCTCGCACGGCGGATCGGCTCAGGTGCGGATCGGCTCAGGTGCGGACCGTGTCAGGTGCGGACCGTGTCGTGTCTCATCAGGCCGGACAGCTGGGTTCGCGCCGTCACATCCAGCTTCCCGAACACGGCACGCAGACGGTGTTCGACGGTCTTCTCGCTGAGGACGAGCTCCCGGGCGACCTGACGGTTGGTGAGACCCGCGGCGACCAGCTTGGCGACGGCGAGCTCCGGGGTGGTCAGGCGGGATGCGTCCGGTTCCCGGCTGCGGCCTTGCCGAGGCGTCCATCCGCCGGCGACGAGCTCGTTCTCGCAGCGGTCCAGATAGGGGCGGGCGCCGAGCAGGCTGAAGGTGCCATGGGCGGCCCCGAGCTGCCTGACGGCGTCGGCGGGCCGGCCTGCCCTGCGCAGGAAGGCACCGTAGAAGTGGTGGAGCAGCGCCTGCTCGAACGGCAGGTCGACGTGTTCCCATTCGGCGAGGCCCGCACGAAAGGCCCTGTCGGCTGCGCTCGTGTTGTCTCGGCGTGCTTCCAGGTTGCCGCGGCTGCGGGCGGCGGCGGCCATCGTGGCGCGGCGCCCACGCTGTCTGGCTGCCGCCTCGAACCGGATCAGCACCTCCTCGGCCCGTCCGAGGTCACCGACCTCCACCAGCGCGTCGACCAGGGTGTCCTGCCACCCGGAGGTCCCGGGCTCGGCATCAAGGTCCAGCAGCCCGGACCGGACCGGCGGTTCGAGAGCCGCGACGATCTCGGCGGGTAGGCCACGGGCCCGTGCCAGGTGGGCCGTGGCGATGGCCGCGCTCGCGACCAGATAGGGAAACCCGCTTTCGGCGAAGGCCTGCGTCGTCCGGACGTGTTCCTCGGCCTGCACCCAGTGGCCACGAGCCGCGGGCACCAGGACGCCGACCTGATGGCAGTACGGGAGGAGAGCGCCGTCGTCGGAGTCGGCCATCAGCGACAACGCGTGATCGCAGTGGATCGCGGCATCGTCCCAGAGCCCCGCCCGGTACTCGGCCTGGGCGAGCGTGGTGGTGACCGACACCCGGAACAGGAGCGAGCGGCCCCGGCCGGCGGCCAGGACCCCGCCGAGGTCCCGGCGCGCGCCGGCGAAATCGTCGACGAGAGCGTGCAGGGAACCCCTGCCCGCGAGCATGTCCAGGTCAGCCATGGAGGCGACGGCGGGGTCCGGCAGGTCGGCGGCCGACTCGAGGACGGCGTCGAGATGCCCGCTCATCGCCAGCCCGCCCATCCGGATCTGCCCGATGAGGTCGAACGCCGCGTTGCCGGGGCTCAGCGCCAGCGCCCGCCCGGCCCACTCGGCGGACTCCGCGCCGAGGAGCTTCGTCTGGCAGAGGGCGGCGAGCCAGCCGGCGACCCGGGCTGCGAGCAGCGGGTCGGCGTCGGCACCACCGTCCGGGTCGCAGCGCTTCCAGGCGCTCCGTAGCCGGGTCTCGGCCTCGTCCGCGTCACCGCGCTGGAAGGCGAAGCGGCCCAGCAGGTAGTCACGCCAGGCGGTCGGCCGGAAACCGCGAACCTCACCGACCTTCCCGAGCGGATCAGGCACGTCACCCGCCAGCAGCTGGCAGTCCGCCGCTTCCAGCGTCAGCTGCTCGTAGTCGGTGCGCGACGGGGCGAGCCGGGCGGCGGCGGACAGCTGGTTCGCGGCGGCGGCCCACGCCCCCGCGGTCGCCTGCTCCCGGCCCAGCCTGGCCAGCTCCAGGGCCAGCCCGCCGTCCGGCCCGGTGGCGGCACGGGCCAGATGGTGCAGCCGCAGGGCCACCTCCTCAGCGAGAGCCGCCGCACGGATGTGCAGCTCGGCGCGGCGCGCCGGGCCGGCCTGCTCGTAGATCGCGGCGTGCACCAGCGGATGCGGGAACCGAAGACCCCACGCGACCGGCCGCTCCATCAACAGACCCGCCGCGATCGCCTGCTCCAGGGCGGGCAGCGGCTCGTCCACCCCGCCGACGGCGGCGGCCTGGGCCAGAGTGGGATGCGCCCCGAGGACGCTGGCCGCGGTGGCCAGCTCCCGGCCCCCGGCCGGCGCCGCCGCAAGCCTCGCCACGACGAGCATCGCGAACGAGCGCGGTACCGGCAGCGGCACGTCGAGATTGTCGAAGGCCTCCGCCGGGACCTCCTCGAGCAGCGCCCGGGCGTGCAGTGGATTGCCGCCAGTGTGGGCTCGCAGGCGGGCGCACGCCCGCCAGGACAGCGGCCCGGTGACGTGCGCGGAGCTCAGGGCCCGCAGCTCGGTGTCGTCCAGCCCCTCGAGCAGGAGGCGGACGGTCCGCTCGTCCATCAGCAGCCGGCGCAGCCCGTCCGGAAGCCGCGCGTCCACCAGATCCCGGACCATCATCAGGGCGAGCACCCGGTCGGCCCGCAACCGCCGCAGCGCGAACGTCAGCGCCTGCAGGGACGGCCGATCCGCCCAGTGCGCGTCGTCGACGACCAGCACGACCGGGCCGGACCGCTGCAGCTCGCCGAGCAGCTCGACCAGAGCCGCGCCGGCGACCAGCGGATCGGGCGACGGGCCGCGGATGGATCCCGCGGGGCCGGTCAGCTCACCCGGACCGCTCGGGGAGGGCTGGTCCGCTCGGAGGACCCGGGCCGCCTCGGCGGTCAGCTGGTCGAGCACCCCGAAACTGAGACCCGTCTCTTCCTCCTCGCCGCTCGCCCACAGCACGGCGCCGGCATCCGCCTCGCCGAGGAGATGACGGACCAGGGCCGTCTTGCCGATTCCCGCCGGGCCCTCCAGCAGCGCGACCCGCGGCCGCCCGCCGTGGACATCGGCGACCGCCCGGCGCAGCTGACGCAGCGCCTCCGGCCGCCCCACGAACGACGCCGGCCCACCATCCACCAGCAGTGCGTCCGGTATGGCGCCAGCCGCCAGGCCGGATCCCGGACCCGGCCGACCCGGCCGCAGGTCGGACACCGAGGCCGGTCCCGGGTCGGCGGCCTGCGGCTCGATCCGGGCCAACCGCCGGGCCGCCTCCGTCGCCGAGCGGTTGACGCTGCGCAGGCCGGCCATCCTGATCAGCAGGTCGCGGTAGGCGTCGTCCCAGCGCTGCCGGTCCCCCAGATCGTCAGGCAGCGGCCGACCGGACTCCTGCGCGACCCGGATACAGGTGTCGACGAACACCTCGAGGTGATCCTGCGTGGGCCGCACCGGCCGGCTTCTGCTGATCATTCCGTCGACGGTGCTGCGTTTCAGGCGCAACGGCGGTTCCCCGGGCCGCCGTCGGGGGGTCTTCGCACTGGCGGCCACCAGATCCCGGATCGACAGACCCGCGGCATCCCGCAGCGCCCGCAACCGCTCCGCGAACTCCGGCCGGGGATCCGGCGCACCACCCACCAAAACCCCCCGCCCGAGGCATCCCTCGGGTGTCCGGCGGCGCCGGACACCCGAGGGATCACGATAACTCGCACCGTGACCGAATGGCCGGGAGCCGTGACGAATGCAGCCGGCTCGGTGTGCCTACAGGTCCCGCAGTCGTCAGCCTCGGACAGTCACAGGCCCGCGGCGGCCGGGTGGGATGAACTGGTAGCCGGCTCGGCGAAGCCTGTTGATCACGGTGGAGCGCAGGGTCGCGATGTTGGTCGGGATGTTGCCGGTGCGCAGGGTGGAGGCGTCTTCGCCGAATGACACATCGCGGACGTAGTGGACCTTGTTCGTGTGCCCAGGAGACGGGAGGTGACGCCGTGTAAGTGGCCGATCTGACTGTCGTAAGCCTGTCGTCGCTTGCCGGTGAGAGTCCGGTCCGGGTAGCTGCCAGGAGGCCCGGTAGCAGGCTGGCGGCTTCGTCTGGAAACGGGCGGGGTCGAAGCCCAGCGTCGAAAGCCCTGTTAGGGGGAGCGACAGTGCGGTCCGTAGCATCACGCGAAGCCTGCGGCGTCGTTATTCACCTCGTCCTTTGGGTGGGGCAAGGGAGTGCCGAGCCTCTCGAACTCGAGGTGAAGGCCATGGAAGCGGTGAAGACCCTGGAGTCGCAGCCGTGAGGAACTCCCCGGCGTAAGGGGCGCGGAACGTACTGATAGTGGCGGCGGGAACTGGGGAGGCCCTCTCCGGCCCGGCAGACTGCGGAAATCTGCTGGAAAGCCGTGCCTTATAACCGGTGATCCCGGGAAGTGGGTGGCGGGCCGGGCGGGCGTCGGAGGCGGCCATAGTACCGATCGAGCCGACCGGACAACACAACCGGCGGTGAGGGAAGGGCCGCTGCTTCGTCGATGCGTGGAGTTGGAAAGGAGGGGCCCGGTGAGTGCCATGGTTGCTAGTCCCGCCGCCGGTGGATCCGATGTGGATTCGGTCCGTGCCTTGCAGCACACGCTTTACCGGACGGCCAAGGCCGATCCCGGACGGAAGTTTCATGCGCTCTGGGACAAGGTTCACCGCGGGGACGTCCTGGAGCGTGCGTGGGTCAAGGTGCGTGCCAACAGGGGCGCTCCTGGCATCGACCACACCACGGTGGCCCAGGTTGAGGAGTAGGGGGTGACCCGGCTGCTGGGCGAGCTGGCCACCGAGCTGCGGGAAGGGGCGTACCGGCCGATGCCGCTGCGGCGGGTCTGGATCCCCAAACCTGGGGGGAAAGACGAAATGCGGCCGTTGTCGATTCCCGCTGTTCGAGACCGCATCGTGCAGACGGCGCTCAGGATCGTGCTCGAGCCGGTCTTCGAGGCCGACATGGCCGGGTGTTCGTTCGGGTTCCGCCCGCGACGCTCGGCCCACGACGCCCTGCAGGTACTCGTCGACGAGTGCTATCGGGGCAGGCGGTGGGTGGTGGAGACGGACATCGCCGACTGTTTCACGGCGATCCCGTTCGACGGTTTGATGCGGGCGATCGAGGAACGGGTCTGCGACCAGTCGCTGCTCAGGCTCTTGCGTGCGGTCCTGCGCGCCGGGGTGATGGGTGGCAGTGAGGTGAGGCGGCCGGTTAGCGGGACTCCACAAGGGGGTCCGCTGTCGCCGTTGCTCTGCAACGTTTACCTGCACCGGCTTGACCGGGAGTGGGATGAGGGTGACGGGGCGCTGGTGAGGTTTGCCGACGATCTGCTGGTGATGTGCTGGTCGCGAGATCAGGCGGAGCGGGCGTTGGAGCGCCTGATCCGCCTGCTCGCCGATCTGGGCCTTACGCCCAAAGCGGCAAAGACCCGTATCGTGCACCTCCAGCCTGATGGTGGGGGCTTTGATTTTCTCGGCTTTCATCATCGGCTGGTGCGGTCCCGGGGAGTTCTCGGGAAGCCGAAGGTGACGTTTCTCGCGCGCTGGCCTTCGGACAGGGCGATGCGGCACGCTCGGGACCGGATACGGGAGATAACCGCCCGGTCTCAGCAGCTGCTGTCGCCGGAGGTGATCGTGGAACAGCTCAACGTCTTTCTTCGGGGCTGGGCTGGGTACTTCCGCTTCGGGCACTCTGCCCGGCGCCTTGTCGCTATCTGGTGGTTTGCGCGGGGGCGGCTGGCCCGGTTCGTCCGGGCTCGCTACCGGCGCAGCATGGGGTTCGGCTGGTGGGTTCTCGTGAGCTCACGGCCGGTTGACCTCGGACTGGTCAGCCTGTCTGGGATAACTGTCTCGCCCAGGGCTGGGAAGCCCTGGTGGGAGAAACCGAATGCCGGCGGTGAACGACGTCGGTAAGCCGTGTGAGGGAGAACCTCATGCACGGATTGACGGGGGGCGGCTGGAGACGGAGCATGCCAGGGACGGCCGGGATGAAAAACGTGCGGGAAACCGCGCGGACAAAGGTACCGGACCATGTGCCTAAAGCGAGATGCCACCGCGCCAGTCGCCCACCCTACTCGGTGACCTCCGTCGGCAACGCCCCAAACTCCCGCACCTGGCGCAGGAACTCCTCGTCCGACAGCTGGTCGACGGCTACCTCACCACCGCGGTGCGCGGCCGTGGACCAGCCCGAGACGGCGAGCAGACGCGGGGCGGGGCCGCCCTCGCGCTCCACCGCCACCGTGAGCCGGTAGGCGAGCAGAGCACCCATACTGTGCCCGAAGAAAGCGAACGGCCGGCCGTCCAGCTCATCCTCGACGGCGTCGTAGAGGGCCTCCACCAACGGCTCCCAGGCCGTGTACGGGGCCTCGGCCCGCCGGTTCTGCCGGCCCGGTAGTTGGCTACGGCCTGGCCTATGCGTCCGGGCTCATCATGGCCGGGCGGCTCGGCGACATCTTCGGCCGCAGACGGCTGTACGCCATCGGGCTGTTGCTGTTCACGGTGTCGTCGCTCCTGTGCGGGCTCGCCCCGGATCCCGTCGTGCTGATGCTCGCCCGGGTAGTGCAGGGCGTGGCCGCCGCCGTGCTGTCACCGCAGGTGCTGACCATCCTGGGTACCGCGTACACCGGGCTCGCCCGGCAGCGCGCCTTCACCGCGTACGGACTCGTGCTCGCGTCGGCGTCGGTGGGGGGCCAGCTGATCGGCGGGCTGCTGATCAAGGCCGATGTGGCCGGCCTGGGCTGGCGCAGCTGCTTCCTGATCAACGTGCCGATCGGCGTGCTGGCGCTGCTGCTGACCCCCCGGGTGGTGCCGGAGTCCCGAGCCGACGGCAGCGGCAGGCTCGACATTGTGGGCACGGTGCTGGTGACGCTCGGCCTGGCGGCCGTCGTGCTCCCACTCGTCGAGGGACGTGAGTAAGGGTTCTCAAAAGGCATGACAGTTTCCCAAAATGGATTTCGTCGATCTATGTCCTGGCTGAACTCCGCGAGCGTCCACCCGTTCTTCCGTTCCGTCCGAGACAACAACCCTGCCACATATGCCTGCGCCTGCGCACGAGGCTGCTCGGACCGGAAACAGCCCTTCAAGCGGGCGAACAGCTCTTCCAGCTCCGCATCCCACACCGCGACGTCCGTCTCGGATACGCTGCCCGGCGCGGCCGCCGTCGCATCCTCATGTGTATTCACAAGCCATGAAGATCACGCGGTGGCCGCCCCATGCCACCCGGCGCGCCGCACCCCCGAACAAGGACCACATGGCAGCCGCTGGGACTGTGTAGTACTAGAGCGTGGCGCCGTCGAAGAGCTGGTGGCGGTCTCGGCCCTGCCGTTTGGCTGTGTACATGGCGACGTCCGCGGCGCGTACGAGTTCGTCGGGAGTGGAGGTCGTGGGACCGGACAAGGCGATGCCGATACTTGCGGTCACAGTCCTCGCCGGTGTCTCGTGGGAGCTGAATGTCGAGACAGCCACGAGAATTCGTTTGGCGACCGCCTCGATCTCGTCTGTGGAGGTGATGTTCTGGCAGAGGACGGCGAACTCGTCACCGGCGAGCCTGGCGACGAAGTCGCCGGGACGGACGGCCCGGCGGATCCGATTCGCGACGGCGCACAGCAGATCATCCCCGGCCTGATGACCTAGCGAGTCGTTCACGGCCTTGAATCCGTCGAGGTCGACGAAGAGGAAACCGAGGCGCCGTGCGTGTTCCTGGGCTTCGACGATGACCTGTCCGAGGTGATCGAACAGTGCGGCCCTGTTCGGTAGTCCGGTCAGTGTGTCGTGCAGAGACTGATAGCGGGCCTCGGCGGTGTTGTGGGCCATCGACGCGGCGCTGGAGATCTGGGTGGCGGCCAACGTGAGGAAGGTGCGGTAGTCACCGTCCAGAGGAAGACGATCACTGATACCGGCCACGAGGAGTCCGATGGGAGGATCGTCCCCTCCTGCTGTGAGGGGGACGACGAGCGCGCGGTCAGCGGACGGGACGTCGGTGATGGGCTGGAGCTCGAGCCGGTCGAGGAGCCGTCTGGAGATCAGCATCCGGCCGGAGACCAGCGAGTCCCCGAACTCGGGCAGAAGGCCGTCGGGGTCGAGCGTGCCCGGGCGGGAGAACACGTCCGGCACCGCGGCCAGGCCGGCCGTCGCCACAGGCCGCAGCACCAGCCGAGGGGTGCGGGGATCCCGTAGGAGGATCACACAGTACGGGACGTCCGCCGAGGTATGGCTCAGCGCGCCGACCGCGTCCGTGAACACTTCCCCGGAGGTCTGTGCGTGGACGGTGACACCCGCGATCTCGCGCAGGCAGGAGAGTCGCCGCAGCCCCACGACGTGCCCTGTCGTTTCGTGTGCCGCCAAGAACACCCCCAGTACTTCGGCGGTCGGGATTCGCCGAATGGGGCTGAAGGAGAAGGTGAAGTGACTCTCCTGCAGGTACCCGTGTCGGTCGAGCAGGACCGGCAGATCCTGCGACCAGGTGGCCCCGCCGCCGGACATCACCTGGCCGAGTAGCGGCCCGACGACTGGCATTACCTCCGCAAAGACCTCATGATAGGGACGACCAATACACTCTGGGTATTTTTCCCCCATATACGGAGCTATTCCATCATTCTGAATAATGATGAGATCTGGCCCCCATAGGACCTGCATCGGAAAACGGGACTCCAGGCAGATACTCACTGCCATACGCAGCTCGGTGCACCAGCCGCGCAGCGGTCCGAGCGGCGTGGCGGACCAGTCCATGGCCGACATCAGTTGGCCCACCTCGCCGCCAGAGGCGAAAACCTGAGCCATCCCACGCGCACCACGCCCGGGGTCTGCCTCGTCCCGCCAGGCATCGCGAGGATCCGGGAAGACTCCGGCGCCGCCCTGCGGGTCCTTTCTGCCCATTTCGCACTTCGTTCATCGGCCCGCCGGACCGGCGGGCACTGTCGGATATACACAGTTCCGCATATTGCCACCAGTACTGCCGTTCCCTACTAAGCTGCCGATGAAACGGCCACCGGGCCGAGCCCACCATCGATGGGATCACCGGCGCCTTCGGTATCCCTTGCCCGACGATGTACCGCCACCTGGCCGCCCACATGGACGGCCGCGACCGCATCCTGGTCGTCTACCGCACGCCCGCCTCGGCAGGCTCTGTTGCACAGGGGCCTGGTCGTTCCCCGGCCACGTCGCCGACGTCTGCGGAAAGTCCGTCGTCTGGATGTTGGTGGGCCGGAGTCACCGTCCGGCGCTGGTGATCAGGGCGGTCTGGAGGTCCGTCACCGGATCGGTGGAGGAGGTCCGGCTGCGCCACGCGACATGCCCGTCGGGGCGGACGAGGACCGCCCCATCGGGCGCGACGCCATACAGGCTCGGCCAGTTCGGTTCGGTGATCGCATGGCTGTCGACCGGTGCCCCGGTGGCGTGATCGGCAGCTCCACCTTGCGTAGGTCCGGTTCGACGCCGCAGACGCGCAGGATCTCCATCGCCCGTGAGTGCACGCCACGGGCACGGGGCAGCGGTGACGCGTCGACGCAGCCTGGCGGCGAAACCAGCGGGACGACAAGCGGCGTTTCATCCAGGAGGCGGAGACGTGGGTGTCGCTCGGCGTGCATCCGCACCTGTGCGCCTGCCACTACCGGCAGGCGGACGCGGCCTGGCCGCGCATCGCCGGCGCGGACCGGCTCGCCGGCCCGGCGGCCGGCCCGGATGCCACGCCCGCCGCGCCGGCGGCCGCGGACACCGAGCCGGCCTAAGTCGGCGGCGTCCTCACACCCGGGCCGCAGCCTCCGGATCGCCGACGTCGGCGGCGCCCGCTGCGACCGGCGGGAGGTCCGGTCGAGCCGCCGCCGTGGGTCGAGAGTCCAGGCCGAACGAGGCGACGGCCGCCGCGACGAGCGCCCCGGCCGACACGTACCAGGCGTGCTGGAAGACCGCCTCGCTCGCCGCGCCGGAGGCGCGGCCCAGGATCGCCACCAGGAGGCTGATCCCGATGACCGAGCCGAGCTGGGTGGCCATCGTCACGATCGCGCTGCCGGTCGCGGAGTCCTCCGGCGGCAGGCCGACCGTCGCCCGGGTGATCGCGGTCGGCACCGCCAGGCCGTAACCCAGGCCGAGGACCACCCAGGTCGGCAGGAACGCGGCCAGAAACCGCGGCTCGTCGGTGACCAGGCCGGTCAGCATGAACGTACCGATGACGGCCAGCAGCGCGCCCGCGACCGCGATCCGTCCCGCCCGCAGCCGGGTACGCGCCTGGAGGGTTTCCGCGACCGCCGAGCCGACGGCGAACATCACCGGGCCAGGCGTGGAGGCCAGCCCGGTGCGGATCACCGAGTAGTGCCAGTGACCCTGGAGCCACAGGATCGTCGAGAGCAGCTCAATCCCGAAGGCCACGAAGGCGACGGTGGCCACCAGGTTGGCAGTGGTGAACACCCGGTTGCGGAACAGGGAGAGGGTGACGACCGGCGCCGGGTGGCGGGCGGAGCTGGCCAGGAACAACGCCAGCGCGACCGCCACGAGGACGAACGCGACGATCACCCGGCCGCTCGACCAGCCCCAGTCCGGCGCCTTGACCAGCCCCAGGGCCAGTGCGCCGATCGCGACGATGAGTAGCCCGCCGCCGCGCAGGTCGGGCAGGTGGTCGCCGGCGTCCCGGCTGCTGGGCAGGTAGCGGACGCCCAGCGCGATCGCGGCCGCCGCGACCGGGATGTTCACCAGGAACAGCCACCGCCAGGACGCCTCCACGAGCAGGCCGCCCAGCACCGGGCCGGAGGCGGCCGACAGCGCGCCGGTGGTGAACCAGATCTTCACGTACTTGCCGATCTTCGCCGCCGGCGCGGTCAGCAGCACCAGGCCGAGGCTGGCCGGGGTGAGCAGGGCCGCGCCGACGGCCTGCAGGACCCGGAACCCGACCAGCGCCCAGATGTCGCCGGACAGGCCTGCGCCGATGCTGGCGACGGCGAACACGGTCAGGCCGAGCAGGAAGCCACCCTTGCGGCCGAACCGGTCCACCAGGCGGCCGGCCGGCACCAGCAGCGCCGCGTAGACGATCGCGTAGCCGTTGAGCACCCAGCTCAGGTCGGCGAGGGAACCGGCGTGGGTGCCGCGCCCGATGGCGGGCAGGCCCACGTTGGTGACCCACACGTCGAGCTGGGCCAGGAAACTCGCGATCGACAGGATCGCCAGCAGCAGGGCCGGGGAGACGGGCCGGGCTTCGGCGCCCACACGGCGCTGGCTCGGGATGGACGGGACGGCGCCGGGGCTGGGACCGGCCCGGTCGGGCTGGGCGTCCTGCTGAGTCATGAGGTGGCTCGCATCTCGCGGTCGGGGGCCCGGCGTGTGCGCGCGGCGCCCGGTCGGCATGGAGGCCCAACGATCTGGACTGTTCAGTAAAGAACCCTGACGGTTCTGGACTATTCCGCCAACAACCAGATCCGTGGATACCATCGCCCGATGGGGCGCCCACCTGGCTTTGACCGGCGGGAGGTGCTGGCGGCCGTCGAGCGTGAGTTCCGCAAGAGCGGCTACGACGGGACGACTCTCGATGACATCTCGGCCGCGACGGGGCTCGGCCGCGGCAGCCTCTACGCCGCCTTCGGCGACAAGCACGCGCTGTTCCTGGCCGCGTTGGGGGACTACTGCGACCAGGACGAGGCGTCTGACGCGGCCGCGTTGGAAGGCCCGGACGAGACCGCGATGGAGCGCCTGCGGGCCTACCTCATCGACTCGGTCGACCGGCAGCTGAACGACCCCGAGCAGCTGGCCTGCATGGCCAGCCGCTTCACCGTCGAGCTGGCCGGGCGCGACCAGGAGGCCACGGCCCGGCTACGCCACGGCTTCGACGCACAGCGGGCGGCCCTGGCCGGCTGCCTGCGGGCCGCGCAGCGCAACGGCGACCTCGATCCAGCAGCCGAGCCGGTCACGCTGGCGACGTTGCTGGTCGTCGGCTTCCGGGGCATCAGCTCCCTGATCGGGATCGGGCTGGACCGGGCAGAACTCGTCGCTGTCATCGACGCGATCCTGGCCGGCCTGCCCCGGCCACCTGGGCCCCGGGTTCACCAGGCTGCCACACAGGAGCCGTATTCTCAGGTGTGACCGAGTCCGAAGATCAGCCGACGTTCCATGACCTCGGGCTTGGTACCCCGGTCCTGCGAGCCCTCACCGAACTCGGCTACGAGGTGCCGTCGCCGATCCAGGTCGGCACGATCCCCGCCCTGCTCGAGGGCCGCGACGTCGTCGGCCTCGCCCAGACCGGGACCGGCAAGACCGCCGCGTTCGCTCTCCCGATCCTGTCCAGGATCGACGCGCACAGCGCCGCCACCCAGGCGCTTGTGCTCGCCCCAACCCGGGAACTGGTCCTGCAGGTCGCCGAGGCGTTCGGCCGGTACGCCCACCACCTCACCGGCCTGCGTGTGCTGCCCGTCTACGGAGGGCAGGCCTACGCTCCCCAGCTGGCCGGGTTCCGCCGCGGCGCGCAGGTCGTCGTCGGCACTCCCGGGCGGGTTATCGACCACCTGGAACGCGGGACGCTCGACCTGGGCAGCCTGCGCACGCTGGTCCTCGATGAGGCCGACGAGATGCTCCGGATGGGCTTCCAGGAGGAGGTCGACCGGATCCTCGCCGACACCCCCGACGCCAAGCAGGTCGCGCTGTTCTCCGCGACGATGCCCGCGCCGATCCGCCGCATCTCCCGGCAGTACCTGCGCGACCCGGTCGAGATCACCGTCAGGGCGCGGACCGTCACCGCCGCGAACACCCGGCAGCGGTTCCTGACCGTCGCCGGGCCGCGCAAGATGGACGCGCTCACGCGGTTCCTCGAAGTCGAGCCGTTCGAAGCAATGATCATTTTCGTGCGGACGAAGTCGGCGACCGAGGACGTCGCCGAGCGGCTGCGCAGCCGCGGGTTCGCCACCGAGGCGATCAACGGCGACCTCAGCCAGCCGCAGCGCGAGAAGCTCATCGCCCAGCTCCGCGACGGCTCTCTCGACCTGCTCGTCGCCACGGACGTCGCCGCCCGCGGCCTCGACGTCGAACGGGTCACCCACGTCGTCAACTACGACATCCCCACCGACCCGGAGTCGTATGTCCATCGCATCGGCCGTACCGGCCGCGCCGGGCGCAGCGGTGAGGCGCTGCTGCTCGTCACCCCCAGGGAAAAGGGCCTGCTCGCCGCGATCGAGAAGGCGACCCGCCAGCCGCTCGCCGAGATGGAACTCCCCACCGCGGCGGATGTGAACGCCCGGCGGGTCGCGAAGTTCCACGGCGCGATCACCGCCGCGCTCGACGCGCCGGCCCACGCCGTGTTCAGGGACCTGATCCTTGGCTACACCCACGAGCACGACGTACCGCTCGCCGACATCGCCGCAGCGCTGGCCGTGATGACCCGCCAGGAACCGGGGGAGTTCCTCCTCCCGCCGGACACCGCCCCGCCTGCCCGCGAGAGGCCCGCCCGCGGCGCGGGCGGACCGCGGCCGGTCTATGCCACCTACCGGATCGGGGTCGGGCATCGCCAGCGGGTCACCCCGGGCCAGATCGTCGGGGCGCTCGCCAACGAGGGCGGCCTGGACCGGTCGGACTTCGGCCGGATCGACATCCGGGCCGAGCACAGCCTCGTCGAACTTCCCGCCGACCTGACCAGGGACACCCAGCGGGCGTTGACCCGCACCCGCATCGCTGGCCAGCCCCTCAACCTGCGCCCCGAACGGCCGAGCCGGGAGTCCGGCGCGCGGCCCGGCGCCAGCCGCCGAGGAAAACCCGCCCCCTCCGCCCGCAGGACGCGCCGCCTCGCCTAATCACGCCGTCGACAGGCGCGGGACACATCAGGAGCCTCACAGGGTTCCGCAACATCGCCGTGCACACGCACTTCGACCGCCCACGCACCCCGACGAAGGTCTGCAGGCGGCCGCCACACTCCACCAGACCCATCCCCGGGCTGGGCATCCTGCTGCTGTCCCAGTGGGTCCACGCTGGGTGCGCCCTCGACCTGTTCCGCGCCGGTGGCGCCGGTCTGGGATACCTCGGCCCGCCGTCGCCCGGCGCGGTGTCTGGTGGGAGGGGCCGACGGCAGGGGTATCAGGTGTGTCACCTCCGGACGATGATCCTCAACAGGAGATATACCCGCCGTCGGGATCCGCGGACACGGTCAGGCTGAAGTCGATGGGATCTGGTCCGAGCACATCGTCCGGCCCGCTGTCGATGTCGCCTGGAAACGACACCCTTAGAAAAGAAGTGACACCTTCGACGGATTTGGAAAAGCACAGAAGCGCCCTGTGGATTGGCTGATCAGGATTAATCTCGGCGAAGTGCTCCAGCTTCCAATCTGCTGCCGGCGCGGCCCGGCGGTAGAAATTCGCCACATCCTTGACCGTGTTGTCACCGGGACGGTAGGTCCGACCTGCGTATGGGAAGCCTGTGCTGTCCGTGCAACCAAAATAGGCGCCGTCGTCCTCCAGGGGAACGTCCGAAGGGCGCAATTCGAGTATGGGAAGGTTGTTCAGGGTTTTAGCAAAGCGTCGGTCTCTGGCGGTGCAATCCCCGTCTCGATCAGAGAGGACGGAGCAGCCGGCCACCAGGAGCGCACTCGCTGGCGCGCAGAAGAAAAGTATGATCAGCCCTGTGCGTCTACGGCCTCTGCGCGTCACGGAAAGAAGCATAGCCGGCATTTGACGGACGTGGCGCTGGCAGAGGTTCAGCGGCCGGTCAGATGTTCCATGAGGTCGTCGACTCCCTCGAGGCCGGCAGTGACCACGGTGCCACCGTCGACGACTCCGCGTCCTGGATCAAGGGGTTATCCGCCAGCGGCGCGACGGTGTCGAGGTAGCGGCCGGTGTCGAGGACCTCGCCGCGCAGCCAGCGGGCGCTCACGGACACGACGCAGAGAACGCAGCTGACGACGCAGAGCGCGATCGCGGCAATCTGCCGGCGGCGCCGCAGATACGGTCCCGTGCCCTTTGGCGTCCTCGACGTCCTCGACGTACGCAGTGGTGCGACGCCTGCAGGTGGTGCATCTTCCTGAGCCGCGCCGCCGGTGACCTCCGGCCCGGCCGATGCTGATCCGGAGTGTGCGTACCCGTTGTTCACCAGCCTGGCCCTTCTTTCTGAACGGTGTTCACGAGGTCCGTGGCGCGACGGCGAGGACCGATGTGAACGTGGCAGATTGAACGGGCACATCGCGCCAGGCCCGCGGATCGGTGTCGACTCTGGTCGGCTCGTCAGTCCACAAAGGTCGCGGGGCGTTCGATGGATACCGTGGGCAACTTTCGGGCGAGCGGTACGGGCAGCCACCATGACCACTTACCGAGCATCTGCAGGACGGCTGGGACAATGAGGCAACGAATGACCGCGGCATCCAGCAGGATCGCGACGGCCAGGCCGAGTTCGAACTGCTGAAGCATCCGGTCGGAGCTCAGCACGAAAGCGGCGAAGACCACGATCATGATGGCCGCGGCCGCGATGATTACGTTGCCGGTGGAGGCCAGCCCTTCGCGCATCGAAAGTGAGTGGTCCTTCGTCCGGATCCATTCCTCAGGGATGCGAGAGATCAGGAAGACCTCGTAGTCCATGGACAGCCCGAACACGATCGCGAAGATCAGTGCCGGGATGAA
This sequence comes from Frankia canadensis, assembly GCF_900197875.1. Lineage (GTDB taxonomy): Bacteria > Actinomycetota > Actinomycetes > Frankiales > Frankiaceae > Frankia > Frankia canadensis. The sequence continues at coordinate 41,099 of NZ_FZMO01000112.1, forward strand.
CGCTTCGATCGGCCCTGGCTGCGCGCCGAACCACCCGTGCTGGAACACCAGCGTGATCACGCCGAGCGCGGCGGAGATCGACAGCAGGTTCAGGATGGCCGCCTTGACGGGGATCCAGATGGAGCGGAAGACCAAGGCAGACTAACCACGCGCGCCACGAGTCACCCCGTCGCCACGGGCCCCACCATGGCCGTCGGCTACTGACAGCGACATCGCTCGGCTTGGCTCATGGGGGACGAGAGCTGCGCGCTGCGGGTGCGCTGCGAGCGCATGCCCTCCTCTCGCCGACCTTTCTCGGCTCTGTGGGTGTCGCGGCCGAGGTCGTTCTACGGGTCGAGTCCTGGACCATCTGCCGTGAGATTGTCAGGAGGCGGTAGAGCGGGTGGGTCGGCCGGTGGCGGTGGCGGTGGCGCCGGCGGAAGGCGGCGGGGAACGACGTCGGCGGCGGCCTTGGCTGCGGCGCGGTCGGCTTCGTCCCGTTCGTGGGGCTGGTAGTTCTCGACGGCGCGGCCGACGTAGGCCAGCAGGTCCGGGGTCATCCGGTGCATCGCGCGGTGGTCGTACCAGCGGACGATCAGGGTGCCCGCGAGGAGCCAGCAGGCCAGGCCGATCGCGGCCGCCACGACGCCACGGGTCAGGCCCGCGTCGGCCTGCGCGTCGAAGTACAGGATGGCCCGGTCCCCGGTGAGGATCTGCCGCAGCGGCTCAGCCTCGCTGAGCAGCCGGAAGAACGGGGGTAGTGCCTCGATGGGCACGGTCCCGCCGGCTGAGGCGAGGCCGGCGTAGACGAAGAGCAGGAGGGCGGCCAGCTGCCCCGGGGTGCCGAGCGCCGCGAAGAGCACGATCGTCCCGGCCGCGACGCTGGCCGCGCACAGCCACGTGTACAGCCACAGCAGCAGCGGGTGGGGAGCGTCCATGCTCAGGCCGCCGGCTGCCACCGCGATCATGAAGCCGGTGACGACCGCGGTCAGGACCGCCACCATCGCCCATTTGATCAGGAGGGTCCGCCAGCGGCTGATCGCTTTCGGCTGGAGCTGGGTCCACCGGGGGCCGACCTCGGACGCGCCGTAGCCAAGTGCCGCGTCCACCGTGCCGTGCAGGATTGTTCCGGTCAGGAACCCGCACATGAGGGTCAGCAGCGCCAGGTAGAAGGCGCTCAGGCCCAGCGCGCTGTCGTCGGGCGGGGGGTGGAACTGGCTGGTCGTGACCGTCACAGGGTTGGCCAGGAACGCCGTCGTCGCGACGTCCTGGGTCCCCGCGCCGGCGGCCGCCGTCAGCTGGGCGCTGACCGCCCGCGAGGCGCGGGCGACCGCGGGTTGCAGGATGCCGGTGGCCAGGCTCACCGCCAGCGTGCCGGCACGCGGGTTGGTCAGCAGCTGGAGTGACCCGTCGCCGGTCGTCCCGGTCGTCGGCAGGCCGGCCTTCGCCAGGAGTGAGGCGGTGAAGTCGGGCGGAATCACGATGGTCGCGTACGCGTGCCCGCGGCTCATGGCTCGTTCGGCCTCGGGCAGGGTCACAAGCTCCAGGCGCAGCCGGTGGGACACCGCGGGGCTGGTCCGCAGGCCGTCCTCGATCAGTTTGCCGAGGTCGACGTGTTCTGTTCCCAGGGTGGCCCTGCGGTCGCCGTTGACCACCTCGACCGGCAGGCCGCGCACATGAACCTGCGGATCTACTGCCGACCCGAGGTACAGCGCGGTCATCGCGGCGACGACGACCGAGGCCAGGACCAGCGGTAGCACCCACACGGCCCGTTGCCGCAGCAGGTGGCGCGCACGGACCGGGAACTCGTCCCGCGGTTTCTCGTTCTCCGGGCTCATCAGACCTGCTCGTTTCACTTGGGCCCTGTGGGCCGCATGGTTCGTGTGCCCCGGACCGTTCAGGCAGGAATCAGAACGGGCGTTGTCTTCGCCCGGGCGATGGTCGCGGCGTACAGGAGCAGACCGGCGGTGGTAAGCACGACGCCAGCCCAGACGGTGGACAGGGTTCCCCAGCCGGCGTCGAGCGCGACGGCGCCGCCGATCGCGCCGAGGGAGTTGGCCAGGTTGAGTGCGGCCAGGTTGAGCGCCCCCATCAGGGTCGGGGCGTCCGGCGCGAAGCCGGTCAGCCGGACCTGGATGGTGGGAATCGCGGCCATCATGGTCGCGCCGACGCCGAACAGGCAGGGCAGCAGGACCACCAGGCTGTCGCCGGCCACTCCGATCGGCACGAGGAACGCCAGGACGCCGCCGTAGCCCCAGAGCAACCCGCGGTTCTCGTAGCGGTCGGCGAGATGGCCGCCGAAGTAGTTGCCCGCCGCCATGCCGAGGCCGAAGACGGCGAGCGCGATCGGGATGAGCGAGGCGTCGCGCCGTGCCGCGTCGGTGATGAACGGGCCGATGAAGGTGTAGACGGCGAAGATGCTGGAGATTCCGAGCGCCGCGGCGGTGACCATCAGCCAGACGTTGACACGGCGCAGGGCGCTCAGCTCGTTCGTGATGGAGCCGCCGCTCAGGTCGGCGGTGTGGGGCAGCCAGGCGACCAGGGCGGCGCCGGCGAGCAGCCCGACGCCGACCACGGTCCAGTACATGACCCGCCAGCCCGCGTGCTGGCCGACGAAGGTGGCCAGCGGTGAGCCGGCGATGGTGGCGATGGTGAGCCCCCCCATCACGGTGGCGAACGCCCTGCCGCCTTTGCCCGGGCCGTAGACGTACGCGGCGACGACGGCGCCGGCGCCGAAGAACCCGCCCTGCACGCTGCCGGCGACGAACCGGAAGAGGACGAGCAGCGTGATGTTCGGTGCCAGCGCGGACAGCCCGTTGCCGACCAGAAACAGCACGATCAGGCCGAGCAGTAGCGTGCGCCGGTTGACCCGGGCGGCAAGCAGGATGATCGCCGGGGAGCCGATCACCACTCCGAAGGCGTATGCGGTGATCGCATGGGTCGCGACGGGGATCGACACGGCCAGATCGAACGCGAACAGCTGGATGACACCGTTGCTACCAAACTCGCCGGTGCCGATCGCGAAGGTGCCGAGTGCCAGTGCGAACAACGTCATCCTGGGACTGCGGGCGGGTGAGCCGGCGTAGGCGTGTCGTTTCTCCTCGGCGCACTGGCCTTCATATGCACTCTGATGCATCGTCCATCCTTGACGGAAAGCGGTCGAATGTGTCACCGCGGCCGCGTAATTCGTCAGCCCGCGGCGCGTTTGATGAGCTCGGCGGTTACGGCGGGCTGCGCGATCATCGCGACGTGCGAGGCGTTGACCTCGGTGGTGCGTGCGCCGGCCCGCTGCGCCATGAACCGCTGCGCTGCGGCGGGCAGCACATTGTCGTTGCGGGCGACGAGATACCAGGAGGGAATGGCCTTCCAGGCCGGCGAGCCTGAGGCCGGCTCCTGCAGCGCGCGCACGTCGCTCGGCCGCTGGCCGGCCCACATCAGGTCGGTGGTCGGCCGCGGCAGGTCGCCGGCGAACACGTCGCGGAAGACGTCTTTCCTGATGTATCCGTCGACGCCCGCACCGTAGGCACGGATGTCCAGCGCCGTCTCGTTCAGCTTGCTTCCCGGGTACTTCGTCTGCAGACCCAACAGCGTCTCCCCCTGATCGGGGACGAACGCGGCCACGTAGACCAGCGCCTTCACGTTCGCGTTGCCGGCCGCGGCGTTCGTGACGACGATCCCGCCATACGAGTGCGCGGCCAGGACCAGCGGGCCGCTGAGGGTGGCGAGGATGCTCGCCAGGTAGGCGGAGTCGGTGGCCACGCCGCGCAGCGGGTTCGGTGGCGCGATGATCGGGTAGCCGTCGCGGACGAGCCGGGCGGCGACGCCGTTCCAGCCGGAGGCGTCGGCGAACGCGCCGTGCACGAGTACCACCGTGGGGCGCTGCCTTTTGGCGGGCTGGGTGAGTGCCTGCGCGGTGGGCGCGCCGGCCAGGGCGCCGGTCGCGACCGTGGCGGATCCAACCAGGATCGTCCGGCGAGTTGTCGTCATCGATATGGACCCTTCAATGCCCGTTGTTTTCGGTGGCGATCGAGATCCAAACATAGAGCCGGGTTCTTGACGGCCACTGAACGAGTCAGAGTGGACCTGAGCCGCCGATGAACTGGCGGTTCACTCGTCGTCAAGTTCGCCGATCTAACCTACGGGCATGAGGTCGACAAAGAGCGATACCGTGCTGAAGTGGGGCCTCTGGTCCCACGTTCTCTCCTACATCCTGGCCAATCTTGTCCAGGTCGCGCTGTGGGCTACCCTCACGCCGGACCACTTCTTCTGGCCGCTGTGGTCCATCGTGGCCTGGGGAATCGGCCTGGGATTCCATGTCTGGGCCTTCTACCGGCGGCCCGGCGTGAGGTCCACCCACTGAGCTGCCTCCTGCCGCGCCGAGCCCGGACGCGGACCGATGACCGTGCGTTCGCTGGCGGCAAGGGTCGTGGCGCCGCGATCAGCCGTCGTACGCCGCCCCCGCCAGGCTGGCCAGCAGTTCCTCCGCGCGGTGGGCGAACAGGTGGGCCTCGCGCTCGGTGGAAAGCGCGCGAGCCCGCTCGGCGGCGGCCCGGACGGCGGCGGTGGGCTCGCCGCGAACCCGCATGAGCCGCGCGCGCACCAGGAGTATGTGGCCTTCGGCGTAGCGTTCGCCGTAGGTGTCGAGGAGCTCCTGCGCCCGGTGGAGGGCGCCGGCGGCCTCGGCCGGCATCCCGGCCGCCAGCCACATCTCGGCGAGCAGGCCGTACCAGGAGGCCAGGCACGAGCGGGGCGGGTCAAGCAGGGTCGCTTCGATGATCTCCTCCGCGGCGGCTGCCGCGCCGGCCGCCGCCCTGCCGGCCGCCTCCTCGCCGGCCGTGGCCCGCGCCCAGCACCGGGCCAGCCGCGGGTAGCTGCCGAGGAAGGCGAAGGAGAGATCCCGGTCGACCGCGATCCCTCGCTCCGCCACGCGCAGCGCCCAGGCCGGGTCGCCGCCCAGCGCCGCTACGGTCGCGGCGAAGGCGGACCAGACCGCGACCGCATAGGGGTTGTCGCCCGCCGCAGCCTCCAGCTGGTCGAGTAGCGCCCGCGCACCGGCGACGTCACCGTGCAAGGCGGTCATCAACGCGAGCATCACCGGCGAGAGAAGCTGCAGGTCGTGCCGGAGCCGTTCCTCCTCATGCTGGGCCAGGCGCATAGCCAGGTTGGACTGGCTCAGGTACCGGAACGCCTCGCCGATGTTGCCGACACCCCACTGGTGGATTCCCCAGGCATGTCGGCCATACGCTTGTACGACCGAGTCGGCGGACGCTTCGCCCTGTTCGAGCAGCCGGCGCGCCAGCGGGCCGGCCTGGTCGAGCTGAATGCTTTGGGCGTAGGCGAGCCAGCGGGAGAAGAGGAAGTCGGCTGCCTCCCGCTCCCGGCCGAGGCCGCGCGCCAGGTCCTCGGCGCGCTCCAGCATTTCGGCCGGGGAGCCGGCGTACCCGGACCGCATTCCGACGACCGCGGTGAGCAGCGACAACGCGGACAGCTCCAGCTCCGCCAGACCCGCCGTCCGGGCCACCCGCGCGGCCGACTCCAGCTGCTGTGCGGCAGCCTCGAACGCGGCCTTGACCGCGGCACCATGGCCAGCGCGGATCAGCGCGGCCGCGGTCCTGGCCGGGTCCGCGAGCGGGCCGGCGGCCCACAGATGGTGGGCGAGGCGCTCGTCGACGGCCTCGCCGCCCACGACGGAGCGCTCCAGCGCGTCCGCGACGCGCAGGTGCAGCCGGGTGGCGCGGGGCGGCGGCGTCGTGCGGACAACCGACTCGCGGACCAGGTCGTGCGCGAAGCGGAACGAGAACGGGTCGCCGGGCGGGGGCGAGAGCAGGCCGAGCGCGTCCAGGGGCTCGAGACGGTCGATGCAGGTCTGCGTGTCCAGGCCGGCCGCGCCCGCGAGCAGGCCGACGTCGACGTCCCGGCCGATGAGCGCGGCGATCTGCACCAGGCCTCGCGTGTCCTCGTCGAGGCCGGCCATCCGATCGCGGACGACGTCCCGAACGGTGGATGGCACACCGGCCTGCGCGGCGGCCTTCTCGGTGAGCACCCTGCCGTCCGCGAGGAGCCGGGACAGTTCCCGGACGAAGAACGGGTTGCCGGCAGTGCGGATGTGGATCCGGTAGGCGGCCCGGGTGCCGGGGATGTGGCCGGTCTCGCGGCGAACGAGCTCCGCCACCTCGGTCAGGTCGAGCGGGCCGAGCCGAATCCGGCGGTGCCTGGGCAGGCGGCTGGCCGCGGCGAGCATCCGCGCCAGCTCGGAGCCGGGCGCGGGTGCGCGGTCGCGGAGGGCGCCGATGATCGCGGTGCCATGCGGCAGCCGGGCCGCCAGGTGGCTGAACATCTCCAGCGAGGCGACGTCGGCCCACTGGAGGTCGTCGACGACGAGTACCACCGGCCGCCGGGCCGAGATCTGGCCGAGAAGTGCGACGACCCACTCGAACAGGCGGAACTGGGCGCCGCCGTCCGGCAGCCCCGGTCCGGCGAGGAAGTCGCCACGCGGCGCTACGAGGTGGCCGAGTTCGCCGGCGCGCCACTTCTCCCGCTCCGCGGCGGGCAGGCCGTCGAGGACGGCGCCGACCGTCTGCACCCACGGCCACATCGACGGCGTCCCGTCGCCCTCCAGGCAGCGACCCCAGACGACGAGCGCGCCACGCCGATCTGCCTCGGCGCTCGCCTCCTCCAACAGGCGGGTCTTGCCCACCCCCGGCTCGCCCTCGACGATGACCAATCCCGTGCCGCCGGTGAACGCCGAGCCCACCGCGCGCCGCAGCACCTCGAGCTCCTCGGCTCGACCGATGAGGCCGCCGGCGCGCGACGCGACGACCGCGGAGGCCCGCGGCCGCTCGGATGGCCTCGCCTCGGCGGGTCCGGCGAACGTTGGTGGCCCGGGCGGCCGCCGGACGGGCACCGGCCCGGGAGCCGTTCCGCTCGGTTCGTCGCCGTCAGTGCCGGCCGGCTCGGTCGAAGGCTGGCTCAGCACCCGCAGATGCGCGGCCAGCAGAACGGGCCCGGGATCAAGGCCCAGCTCGTCGGCGAGCCGGGCGCGGATCGTCCCGAACACCGCCAGTGCCTCCGCCTGCCGACCGCCCGCGGCCAGGGTGCCGATGAAACTCGCCTGCACCGTCTCGTGCAACGGCGCCATCTCCGCGGCCAGGCGCAACGGCTGGAGCACACGCTCCGGTTGGCCCCGCGCGACCGCGAGGTCGGCCGCCGTCACACACGCAGCGAAGAACTCGTCGTTGAGCGCGGTGAACAGGGAGAGGGCGGCCGATCCGTGGAGCAACCCGTCGCCGGCGGGTCCGTGCCAGAGCTCCAGCGCCTGCGTGTAGCGGTCGAGCGCCGCGTCGAGGCGCCCCTGGACGACGTGCGTCCTGGCCTCGTCGACCAGCTCCCGGAATCTGACGAGGTCCAGCACCCCTGGGCCGACCGCGAACAGATATCCGCTGCCGCGCCGCCGCAGGTAGGAGCCGGTCTCGCGGGCTGCCAGCGTGGGCTCCAGCAGGCGCCGGAGCGCGCCGATGTACTTCTGGAGAATGTTGAGCGCCGAGGCCGGGACGTCGTCGTCCCAGATCAGATCGATCAGTTCGCTCGTGCTGATCGGTCGGCCCGCGCGAACGAGGAGCAGCGCGAGCAGGTACGCCTGTTGGCGGGGTCCGGCATCGAGCTCCACGCCGCCCCGCCAGAGCCGCAACGGACCGAGGACCTGGAGTGACAGGTGTCCGCTTGGAACGGGTTGTCTATGGCTACCAGGACGGACAGGCGGCGGTGACATGACCACGCCTGTTCTACTCCTGAGGTGCCGAGACCGATCGGCGAATCGCGCGTGATGGCCGGGCGGGCCGGCGCCGGCCCGCGCACCTGCGAATCGCGGGCACTGCCGACATCGCCCGCAGCATCTTCGCATGGCCACGCGGTATCGACCACAGGTTCCGCCAGGCAGGCTGTCCGCGTCACCCTTGTCACCCCGGCGCCGAACCGCGCACCCCCCGTCGCCAGGCCCAGCACCAACCGGCCGGTTGGTGGTGCTGGGCCTGGCCGGCGATCGTCAGTTGGATCGCGCACGTGCGGGCGCGGGAGGCGGCGGAAGTGCCGGCGGGGACGGGTCCTGCGCCTCGTGAAGGCCATGGCGGACGTAGAAGCGCCGCAGAGGCGTCGGTGCCCACCAGTTCAGGTTCCCGAGCAGCCGCATCGTGGCCGGGACGAGCAGTGCCCGGACTACGGTCGCGTCGACGAGGATCGCGATGATCATCGCTACGCCGATCAGCTTGATGAACGTGATGCCGGAGGTCGAGAACAGCCCGATCACGACCAGGATGAGGATCGCGGCGCTGGTGATGATCCTGCCGCTGCGCTGCAGGCCGACCGCGACGGCGGTGGTGTTGTCGCCGGTCCGGTCGTACGCCTCGCGGATCCGGGACATCAGGAAGACCTCGTAGTCCGTCGACAGCCCGAACACGATCGCGAGGACGAGGATCGGCTGGGTGGCCTCCAGCGTCCCGGTCGAGGTGAAGTCCAGCAGGCCGGACAGGTGGCCGTCCTGGAAGATCAGGACCAGCGCGCCGAACGACGCGCCGAGCGACAGCACGTTCATCACGATCGCCTTGATCGGCAGCACGACCGACCCGAAGGCGAGGAACAGCAGGATGAACGTCGCGCCGACAATGATCAGTGCCATCCACGGCAGCAACCGCGCGGTCGAGTGAAGCTGGTCGGCCAGCTCCGCGGTGAAGCCGCCGACGAGCACCTGGCCGCCGGGCGGCGCCGGTATGTCCCGGATCCGGCTCACCAGGTCCCGCGCCTGCGCCGAGATCGGGTCGCCCTCGTAGTTGACGGTGACCCGGGAGACGTCGCCGGACCGTGCGGTGACCGCCGCCGTGCTCACCCCGTCGATGCCCTGGACGGCGGCGACGTACCGCTCCAGGCCCGCCGGGTCGGGGGCAGTCACGATCGCCTCGATCGGCAGCTGGCTGTTCTGGACGAACTCCCGGTCGGAGATCTCGGAGACCACGCGGCTCTCGGTGCCCGCCGGCAGCGCCCGCGGGTCGATGCCGCCGAACTCGACGCGCAGGAACGGCGCGCCGGCGAGCAGCAGCACCGCGAGCACACCCAGCGCGTACCGAACCGGGCGGCGCATGATGCTGTGCGCCAGGCGGTACCAGAATCCGTGCTCCTCTCCGCCCGTCGAGGAAGCCGGCCGCGACGCGCGGCGGAGCCCTGGCACGGAGAGCGCGTTCACCCGCGGGCCGAGGACACCGAGCAGCGCGGGCAGCACGGTCAGCGCCGCCAGCATCGCGACCACGACGGCGGACAGGCCGCCAAAGCCCATCGAACGCAGGAAGCCCATCGGGAAAATCAACAGCGCGGCCAGCGACACCGCTACGGTCACGCCGGAGACCGCGACGGTATGGCCCGCGGTGGCCATGGTGCGCGCGACCGCGTCCTCGACGTCCAGACCGCGCGCGATCTCCTCCCGGAATCGTCCGACCATGAACAGGCCGTAGTCGATCGCCAGGCCGAGCCCGAGGATCGTGACCAGGTTGACCGAGAAGACCGAGACGTCCATCGCGTAGCTCAACCCGCGCAGCGCGGTGAACGCCCCGAGGATGGCCAGGCCGCCGATCGCGAGCGGCAGGCTCGCCGCGGCCACGCCACCGAAGACGATCACCAGCAGTACCAGGAGTACCGGCGTGGAGATGATCTCGGCCCGGGCGATGTCCGATCCCACCCGCTCCCGGATGTCGCGGCTGACCGCCGTGATCCCGCCGACCTGGGTCCGCAGGCCCGGGGCGGCGAGCATGCCCTCGATGTCCTCCAGTCCTTCGATGCGCTGCTGCTCGTCCCCGGCCAGGGTCAGCACCGCGTAGGTGGAGCGCCGGTCATGGCTGACCAGGGCAGGGCTGTTCGTAGCCCAGTAGGTGATCGTCCTGGTCACCACGTCGCGCGGGAGCGCGTCCAGCGCGTTGGTGACGGCCTGCCGGTACACCGGGTCGTCGACCGTCCGGCCCGGGCTGCGGTAGAGCACGACGAGGTCGTTGCCGGTCCGGCCGAGCGTCGTCTCGGCCCGGTCGAGGGCGCGGGAGCTCTCGCTGGCCGGATCGTCGAACCCTCCCGCGCCGACCAGGCCGAATATCTGGGTACCCCAGAGGCCGCCGAAGGTCAGGAAGGCCCCGGCCAGGCCCAGCACCCACCACCGCCGACGGAAAATGGCCCGTCCGAATCGTTCGAACATCGCTGCCCCCTCGGGAATGCCGCGCGACCCGGCCGCGCTGTGGAAACCAGGACCTGAAGGGCGGGCGGACCTGCGGGCGCCGCATTACTGGATGTCGTTTCTCCGCGCCGCCTCCGCGCTGCCATGGCGGGACGAGCCCATGGCGGGACGAGCCCATGGCGGGACGAGTCCATGGTGGGACGAGTCCATGGCGGGACGAATCAACGGCGGCGATCCAGGACCGGCCGCGTCCGCCTGCTTTCGGTCACCGTAGAGCGGCGCTCTTGACGGGAAGTGGACATCCAGTGGATTCGTCGCCGTACGCGGCCGGCGCGCGACTCCGGGCGGGCATTCGGTTTGCCGCGTCCCAACGGCGCTGCACAAATCGTCAACCGCCGGCTGTTGTACTCGGGCTCAGAACTTCGACCAAAAATCGACCAGGGGAGACCGATACACATGTCGCAGCCCACTGTTGTCCTCGTACATGGCGCCTTCGCCGACGCTTCCAGCTTCGCCATGGTGATTCCCGGCCTGCTCGCCGATGGCCTGCGGGTCGTGGCGCCGGCGGTACCGAACCGCTCCCTCGTAGGAGACGCCGAATACCTCGGAGCCGTTCTCGCGGCCATCGACGGCCCGGTCGTTCTCGTGGGCCATTCGTACGGCTGCGCGGTGGCCACCGTGGCCGGTGTCGCCGAGAACGTCGTGGCCCTGATCTATCTCGCCGGCTTCGTGCCGGAGGAGGGCGAGTCCCTCGGCGAGCTGCAGGGCCGCTTTCCCGACTCCGACCTCGGCCAGGCGCTGGAAGCCATCCCCTTCCAGGGCGGCGTCGAGCTGTCGGTTGACGTCGAGAAGTTCCCGACGGTCTTCGCCCACGACGTCGACCCGGCCGTGGCCGTGGTGCTCGCCGTGTCGCAGCGGCCGTTGTCCGCGGTGGCGTTCGGCGAGAAGGCGCCCGCCGCCGCCTGGCACGGCAGGCCGGCGTGGGGCGTCGTCGCCGCCGCGGACCACACCATCAATCCGGACGTCCAGCGTTTCGCCTATGGGCGCGCGGGGATCGAGACCGTCGAGGTGGACTCGTCACACCTGGTGATGTTCTCCCAGCCGGCGATGGTGACCGATCTGATCAGGACGGTCGTCAGGTCGGTGACCGGGTGACCCGGTGACGCTCGGCTCGCTGCCCGGTGGCGGGAACACCACAAGAACGGGGAAGCGCCATGTGCTCCCGTCGTCGCGCGACGGGCCCGCCCCAGCTTGGATAGAGTCGATGTGCTGCGGCCCGACGGAGACCGCGAGCGGACTACGTCGCGAGCAGGCAACATCGCCAGCTGACTGAGCTGTCAGATCATCCGGGAGTCAACAGGACGTGGCTGGGCGAGCCAATCCCGTTCGGCCCGACAACGGAGATCCAGCGACCGGTGTCGGTTCGTTGCACCTGCAGATTCTCGGCCCGTTGCGGCTTTGGCGGGGCGGCGCGGAGCTGGACATCGGCCCCCGTCAGCAGGCGCAGCTGTTGGCCCTGCTCCTGGCGCGCGTGGGCCGCCCGGTGAGCACGAGTGAACTGATCGACCTGATCTGGGCCGAGGACGTCCCTGTCAGCGCGCTCAACGTCATCCACAAGTACGTCGGGGGATTGCGCCGGGTGCTCGAACCGGCGCTCCCCGTCCGGGAATCTGGTGCGTACCTACACCGCCGCGGCAACGGCTATGTGTTCACCGCCGACCCCGGCACGCTGGACCTCGTCACGTTCCGGGAGCTCGTCAGCGCGGCGCGGGCCGCCGGCGCCGAGCAAGCCCGCGAGATGGCGCTCGACTACTACGTCGAGGCGCTCGGCCTCTGGCAGGGCCCCGCCGGCGACGGGGTCTTCCAGGCAACGACCTCCCCTCCGGTCCTGGCCGCCCTCGACAACGAGTTCCATACCGCCTGCGCGACAGCGGCCGAGCTGGCCGTGGCGTTGGTCCAGCCGGCACGGGTGATCCCGCCCTTGCAGCTGGCCGCGTCGATGGCACCTTTCCACGAACCCGTACAGGCCAGCCTCATCACCGCCCTCGGCGCCGCAGGACGGCAGGCGGAGGCGCTGTCGGTGTTTCACGCGGTCCGCGGCCGTCTCGCCGACGAGCTCGGCATCGACCCCGGCCCGGCGCTGCAAGCCGCGCACCTGCGGGTCCTGACGCAGAACCCGCCGTCGACGGTGGGGGCGAGCAAGGAAAGCGCGGGCGAGCGCGTACCGGCGCAACAGGCGGGCGGCCTCGTCGGCCGGGGCGAGGAACTCAACGTGCTGCGGCAGGCCGTCGAGGATGCGCTGGGCGGCGGCGGCGGGCTCGGCCTCGTCGAGGGCGAGCCGGGGGTGGGCAAGACGCGCCTGCTGGAGCAGGCCGCCGCCGCCGCGGACCAGCGTGGCGCGCTCGTCGTCTGGGCTTCCTGCCTGGAAGGCGCCGGAACACCCTCGATGTGGCCGTGGGAGCAGGCGCTCGCCGTCGTTCTCGACAGCCTGCCCGTGTCGGCGCGCGAGAAGTGGCTGGCCAGCGAGCTCGGTGGTCTTCTCGCGTCTCGTTACGAGGTCGCCTCGCCGCCGGTTTCCGGCGGCCGTGCCCAGTTCCGGCTGTTCGAGCAGGTCGTCACCGTCATCGGCCAGGCCTCGGCGGAGCGGCCGCTGCTGCTCGTCATGGACGATCTTCAATGGGCTGATGCCGCGTCGCTGCAGCTGTTCGGCCACCTGGTGGGCCGGCTGCCCGCCCGCACCGCCGTCATCGGGGCGCTGCGAGACCGCGCACCCACACCGGGCTCCGACCTTTCGCGGGTGCTGGCCGCCGCCAGCCGGCTGCCCAGCCACCGCCGTATCCGACTAGGCCCGCTCAGCCGGGCCGACGTGGCCGAACTCATCCGTCGCGAGACCGGGCACGAACCCGGCGCGGACGTCGCCCGCAACATTCACGTGCGCACCGCTGGCAATCCTTTCTTCGTCCGTGAGCTGTCGCGGCTCCTCCTCGACCACGACGCGCTCGGCGACGGCGACGCGTCGGCCCGCGCCGGGGTCCCGTCCACGGTGCGCGACGTCGTCCGCGAGCGGATGGCGGGTCTCGACGACGAAGGGCGCGACCTGCTGAGGATCGCCGCGCTCATCGGCCGTGACGTCGACCTCGGACTGCTCGCCCGTGCCGCCGGCGTCGACATCGGGGACTGCCTCGAACGCCTCGAACCGCCGCGCGCGCTCGGCCTGCTCGAATCGGGGCCGAACGCCCCGTTCTCCTGGCGCTTCGCGCACGACATAGTGCGCGAGTCGGTCACCGAGACGACGGCGTATCAGCAGGCCGTCCGGCTGCATCTGCGCGTCGCGGACGCACTCGAGGAAAGCCGGGCCGACGACGAGTCGATCACTGAACGCCTCGCCTACCACCTGATGGCCGCGGGTCCCCTCGCCGACCCGGTTCGCACCGTCGAGGCGCTCAAGCGCGCCGGCCGCCGCGCCGCGACCAAGCTCGCGTTCGCGGCGGCCGATCGGCATCTCGAACTGGCCGCCCAGATCGCGCGGACCGCGGGGCTCCCGGAGCTCGAGCTCTCCGCCCTCTCGCTGCTCGCGATCGCCCCGCGCAGGCAGGCCGGGTTCGGCGGCACAACGTTCGACCTGCTGGAACGCGCGGAGCACTTGGCGCGCCAGCTAGGCCGGGAGGTCGAGGCCGCCGGCCTCCTCTTCGCCCGGCTGTTCGGGGCGTTCACCTTCCTGGAGTGGGACCGCGAACGCCTGGTCCGCCGGCTGTTCGACCAGGGGGAGGCGTCCCGCGACCCGGTCGTCCGGGTGTACGGCCGGCAGGCCTGGGGCCTGCATCAGTGGGACTGTGGCAACATCGGCGAGGCATACCGATGCCTCAGCGCGAACGACCCCGCCCTTCTCGAAGGGGATGTCTCGTCGTACAGCGAGACCCCGATCCGACGGGACGTCTCAGGTGAGTGGCCCGGCTGGCTGGCCGTCGTGACCGCGCTCCACGGTGACGTCGCGACCGCGGGCTCCATGATCGACAAGTGGAACGGCCCTGAGGACCCGTACGCGGTCGCGACCTGGGCCTACTACATCACCATCGTCGCGTCGATGGTCGGTGACGCCGGCTGGGTGATGCGTACGATCGACCGGTGGATGGCCGTGGGTACCGGTCATGCCGCCATCCAGCAGGAGCACTACATCCGGCTGAACTGGTACTGGGCCCGGGCCCTCACCGGCGACGACCCGGCCGGCACGGCGGCGGAGGCCGCGCAGCTCCTGGCCGGGACCCTGGTCGATCCGCCGCGGTGGGGCGTCGCTTACCACCACGCGCTGATCGCCGACATGTGGCTGGCCGCCGGCAGGCCAGACGACGCGGGCGCCGCACTCGACCGAGCGGGCCAGGCCCTCGACACCCACGGCCAACGCTACGCCGAAGGACTCGTCCTGCTGCTGCGGGCGCGCCTGCTCCACGCCCGGGGCGAACCCGTGGGCGTCGTACGCGCCGCCGCCGAAAAGGCCCGCGAGCGGTCCGTCCAACGCGAGTCCTACCTCTTCGCCCGCCGCGCCGAGAGCTTCCTCGCGGAGCTTTGATCGTGCTGTTCGGCGCCGGGAAACGCCGGGTGCGCGCCCAGGCGAAGCACGTTCGGCTGCTGGCCCGCGGCGCTGCCACCGACCGTCACAGGGGAGGGGGTCAGCTGGGCTCGGCGGGTGGTGAACCAGCCGAACCCTGCGGCCGTGAAGAACATGACGATGCCGTACACCACGCCGGGGATGGCCATCTCGGCGCTGTTCAACAGCGCCGGGCTCAGCGCGACCGTGATGGCGAGCGCGGTGTTGTGGATGCCGATCTCGAACCCGGCCGCGACGGCCGTTCGGTGGTCGACGTCGGCCAGGCGCGGTACACCGTAGCCGACCAGCAGGCTCACGATGTTGAAGACCAGCGCGGCCAGCCCGACCGAAAGGAAGTTGTCGACGAGGTTTCCCCGCTGCCCGTACAGCACGGCGGAGATGACGCTGAGGAGGACCACGACCGAGAGCACCTGGACGGGTCGGTTGAGCCGCTGCGCCACCTTCGGCGCCCGCGCGCGCAGGAGCATCCCGATGGCGACCGGCACGAGCACGATCGTGAAGACCTGCAGCACCTTGTCGGGCCGCAGCCCGACCGCGGCCGCGTCGGTCAGGAAGTATCCGGCCGCGAGGTTCACCACGACCGGCAGGGTGATCACCACCAGCATCGAGTTGGCCGCGGTGAGTGTGATGTTGAGCGCGACGTTTCCGCCGAACAGGTGGCTGTACAGGTTGGCTGTCGGGCCGCCGGGCGACGCCGCGACCAGCATTAATCCGACCGCCAGCTCCGCTGGGAGCTGAAAGGCGAGCACCAGGCCGAAGCAGATCGCCGGCAGCAGCACGATCTGGCAGACAAGCGCGACGACGACCGTCTTCGGATGCCGGCTCACCCGCCGGAAGTCGTCCAGGGTCAGGCCGAGGCCCAGGCCGAGCATGACGACGCCGAGGGCCAAAGGCAGGCTGGCCAGGACCAATGTGAAATCCACGGCATACTCCTCAGATCTGCCGTGCCCGGATCACGCTGGGGTCGGCGCGTCCGCGGCCCGCCGCCGCGCCGGGTGAGCCGGGCGGCGGCCTCGTTCCGGTCGGAGGCACCGGCGAACACCCCGTGGACGAGTGCCAGGGCGAGCCTCTTCCCGCGGTCGCCCGGGGTGTGCGCCTGTCGGCCGGTACCGCCAGCACGGAGCCGGCCGCTACCGCCGGCGATCCGGCGAGCGGCGTCTGAGGGGTTGTCGTCATCCGATGTGAGTCCTTCCAGAGGGACTGGTCGGTGTCGGTTTCCCTTGGCCGTAACCAGGATCCAGCCTGGTGTCGCGTACTTGACGATCACTGAACTCCGCCCCGCGCCGGCAGGAACCGGTCCACAGATAATTCACTCGTCGTCAACCGCCGCGGCCTAGCCTCAATCTTTCGCGGGGTGGGATGCGTTGATCGTGGGCTGTTCTCGCCGCATTGTTGATGTTGATCTGCGGGCCTCGGTCGGGCGCTCTGCTGACCCTGGTCCCAGGTCGCCTGAGACTGGGCACAAGAAGGAACGCTGAAAGCTCGCCGGGTGCCATAATTCCGCCCAGCACGCCCACGAAAGACCGTACTCATTATCGCTCCGCACACTATCGCTCAGTGGTGGTACACGTCCCGACGGTGATCGATGTCAACGCCAGCGGTGTGACCGGCCCCTGCGCGGCGTCGTGAGTGGTCGGAGGCGGGCGTTTCCAGCTCAGGGGATCGTCACGACGACCTTGCCGCGGCCGTGGCCGTGCTCGACCTCGTGATGCGCCCGCGCCACCTGATCCAGGTCGAACGAGCCACGGACGTGGATGCGCAGGCGCCCGGCGGAGTGGAGATCGACCAGCTCGTTGAGTCGGCGCACCGAACGGTCTGGCTGGAGACGGCGCGCGCCGACCTTGTCGGCCAGCTCGACGTTGACCAGTGCCACGATCCGGTCGGCCGCCCGGACCAGGCCGACGGAGTCGAGCAGCGCCTGCCCGCCGGCGCCGTCGACGACGGCGTCGACGCCGTGCGGCGCGACCGCCCGTACGCGCTCGACCAGGCCCTCGCCGTAGGAGACCGGAATCGCGCCCAGGTCGGCGAGGTAGTCGTGGTTGGGTTCGCTCGCCGTTCCGATCACCACCGCGCCCCAGGCTTTCGCGAGCTGTACGGCCACCGTTCCCACTCCACCGGCCGCGGCATGGATCAGGACGGTGTCGCCCGGATGGACATCGAGGATGGTCAGCGCGGTGTGGGCTGTCTGCCCGGAGGCCGACAGCGCGCCCGCCACCTCCCAGGGCATGCCCGGTGGCTTCGGCGCGATCGCGTCGGCGTCCACGAGCAGGTACTCCGCGAGCGCGTTGAGATACGTCCAGCCCAGCACGTCGTCGCCGGCTGTGAAGCCGTCCACCCCGGGGCCCACTTCGTGCACCGTCCCGGCGAACTCGTTCCCGATTCCCGACGGAAGTGTCAGTGCCAGTCCCGGCCAGCCCTGGCGGACTCTCGTGTCGAAGGGTTGTACACCACCGGCCCTGACCCGGACGAGGACCTTGCCCGCACGCACCTTCGGCCGTTCGAGCTCAACGACGCGGAGTACGTCCGGTGGCCCGTGTTCCGCGAAGACGACTGCTTTCACCCGGCACTTCCCTCCCGGCGTGAATGAATGATTCCGGCACACCGTAGAACCTCAACATTGGTCGAGGTCAACCGTCCTGTCCGGCGCGTCGACCTGACATCGAGCGAACGTCGAGCGCATGCTCGCCGCCCGCGTGGCCCGCGACCTCGTCCGGATCGCGTTTCTCCTCGAACGCCGCTGGGCCCCGTACGGCAAGTGGCTGATGGCCGCGTTCACGCGGTTGGCCCTCGCGGACCTGGTCGGTCGGCACCTGCGCCACGCACTGCGTGCGGCGCATTGGCGGGAACGTGAAGCGGCGCTGTGCGCCGCGGCCAGCCACCTCGCCGCCGCCACGAACCGGCTTGGTCTGGCCGTGCCCGTCGACCCCGCGCCGCGCCGATTTTTCGCAGCGAGCGAGCTGATCCAGAGGGCCGTTCTGCAGAAGCTCCTGGTGATCGGTGAGGCGGCCTGACCCAGAACCGACACGCCGACACATCAAAGGTTAACGTGTGCTGAGCGGCACTGGGTCAGGAGTAGGTGTCGCCGGCCTCGGATTTCTGGACGAGCGAGAGCGGCGGTTGGAAGTGGTCGCCGTAGCGGTTCGCGAGTTCGCGGGCACGTACGACGAATCCGGGCAGGCCGCCTTCGTAGCCGTTGACGTACTGGATGACACCGCCGGTCCAGGTTGGGAACCCGATTCCGAGGAGTGAACCGATGTTCGCCTCGGCCACGGAACGAAGCACGCCCTCGTCGAGGCAGCGAACCGCCTCCAGCGCCTCTGCGAACAGCATGCGCTCCTTCATGTCCTCCAACGATAGCTCCGTCCGCTTCACGGTGATCTGCTCGCGCAGCCCGGGCCAGAGGCGATCGCGCCGGCCGTCCACATACTCGTAGAAGCCGCCGCCGCCGGCGCGGCCGGATCGGCCGTGCTGGTCGAGCATGCGGTCGATGACCGCCTCCGAGCCATGTGTCTGCCACTGCCGTCCGGCTGCCAGCACCGCGGCCTTCGTCTCCTCGCGGATTCGGCGTGGCAGGGTGAGCGTGAGCTCGTCCAGCAGCTGCAACGGCGGGGCCGGATAGCCGGCCTGCACGCCGGCCTGTTCGATCGACGCCGGGTCGACTCCTTCCCCCACCATCGCGACGGCTTCCTGCAGAAACGCGATGATGACGCGGCTGGTGAAGAATCCTCGGCTGTCGTTGACGACGATCGGGGTCTTGCGAAGCTGCCGGACGACGTCGAGTGCCCGGGCGAGCGTCGCGTCGCTGGTCTTCTCCCCGACGACGATCTCGACCAGCGGCATCTTCTCCACCGGCGAGAAGAAGTGCATGCCGATGAAGTCCTCCGGCCGCCGCACGGCCTGGGCGAGCTGGGTGATCGGCAGGGTGGAGGTGTTGGATGCCAGCAGTGCGTCCGGACTGACCACGGCCTCGGCCTCGCGGAAGACCTGGCCCTTGAGGCCCGGGCTTTCGAACACGGCCTCGATGACCAGATCGGCGTCGGCGAGATCGGCCACGTCCGCGGTGGGGTTGACCCGGGCCAGCAGGGCCGCGCCCGCCTCGGGCGTCATCGCCGCCCGTCCGATCGCCGCGGCGACGAGCCGTTCGGAGTACGCCCTACCCCGAGCGGCCGATTCCGCGGAGACGTCCTTGAGTACCACCTCCATACCGGCCTGCGCGCAGGAGTAGGCAATTCCGGCGCCCATCATCCCGGCGCCGAGCACGGCCGCTCTGCTCGCTCGGAACGTCGGATAGCCGGCTGGTCGGCTACCGCCGGAGCTGATGTACCGCATGTCGAAGAAGAACGCCTGGATCAGGTTCTTCGACACCTGTCCGGTGACAAGGTCGGCGAAGTAGCGGGACTCGATCGCGAAGGCCGTCTCGAGATCGGCCTGGGCGCCCTCGACCGCGGCCGCGAGAATGGCCCGGGGCGCCGGAAGGTTGACGTTGCGCAGCTGCCCGCGCAGCTTCGCCGGCAGCGCCGCGACGGTGGCCGTGAGCTCCGGGTCGGCGGGAGAGCCGCCCGGAATCGAGTAGCCGTCCTCGTCCCAGGGCTGCCGGGGATGCGGGTTGGCGCTGATCCACGCTTTCGCCGCCGGCAGCAACTCGTCGGCCGAACCGACCAGCTCGTGCACCAGACCCAGGCGGGCGGCCTCCACCGGGGCGTGCCGCTGCCCCGGGAGCAGCACGTTCGACAGGGCGTCCGTGATTCCGAGCAGCCGGACGGAGCGCACGACGCCGCCGCCGCCGGGCAGCAGCCCGAACGTGACCTCGGGCAGACCGATCCGCACGCCGGGGCCGTCGACGGCGATGCGATGGTGCGCCGCGAGGGCGAGTTCCAGGCCACCCCCGAGAGCCGCCCCGTTGATCGCCGCGACGACCGGGCGGCTGAGTGTCTCCAGGCGGCGAAGCTGGCGTTTCACCCTTGTCGAGAGGTCCATGACGGCCGGCCGATCCTCCGGCCCCACCCCGGCCAGATCGCGCAGGTCGCCACCGGCGAGGAACGTCTTCTTCGCCGACACCAGCACCACGCCCGTGATGGAGTCCGCCGCTTCCCTCAGCCGGTTGATCGTCGTGTCCAGTGCGTCGAGGAACCGTTCGTTCATGGTGTTGGCGGACTGCTCCGGGTCGTCCATCGTCAGGAGGACGACGCCATCAGCGTCCCGATCCCAGCGGATCACGGCGGGCGGATCGGTCATCTCGGTGTTCGCTCGCTTTCAGGTTGCGGGAGAAGCGCGGGGGCGCATCGTCCGGGAGGCCGGCCGGCGCGGGTCGTCACCGGCCGGCCCAGACCACCGGGCCTGCGACGATGGAGTGGCTGGTCAGCGGCCGGCCGAGGATGGACTGGGCGGCGCGGGCGGCGTCGATCAGCGCCGGCAGGTCGACGCCGGTCTCGACGCCCATCTCATGCAGCATGCTGACCAGGTCCTCGGTGGCGATGTTGCCGGTGGCGCCGGCCGGCACCGGGCAGCCGCCAAGCTCACCGAAGCTGGACTCGAAACTGGTGCATCCCGCTTCCAGCGCGGCGTAGGCGTTGGCCAGCCCCTGTCCGCGGGTGTTGTGGAAGTGTGCGGTCACCTCCACGCCCGGCAGTCGGTCGAGTGCCGCCGCGAAGAACCGTCCGGAGTAGGCCGGGTTGGCCATGCCCGTCGTGTCACCGAAACCGACCTCGACCGCGCCTGCGTCGACGAACCGCTCGGCCAGATCCAGCACGTGGTTCATCGGCACCGCACCCTCATACGGGCAGCCGAAGGCGGTGGACACGACCGCACAGAAGCGCAGACCTTCGGCGACGATGCGCCCGCCCATCACCGCGACCTCCGCCATCGTCTGCTCGATCGTGCGGTTGATGTTCTTCTTGTTGTGCGTCTCGGAGGCGCTGACGAACAGGGTGACGGCGTCGAACAGCGCCTGCCCGGTGAACAGCTCCCGCTGCCGCAGCGCGTTGTCCAACCCCCGGCCGTTCGGCACCAGGACCATGCGTTCCGTGCCGGCCGGCAGGTCGACGCCGCGCAGGACCTCGACGCCGTCGGCGAGCTGCGGGATGAGGTCGGGCCGCACGAAGCTGGCCAGCTCGATGCGGGTCAGCCCGGCGTGTCCCAGCGCGTTGATCAGCGCGATCTTGTCCGCGGTGGGTACCGTCTCCGCCTCGTTCTGGAACCCGTCACGGGGGCCGACCTCGCGGATGCGGACACTGCGCCGCTCGTCTCCGGAGGCGGTGGGGTGGATCATGTCAGCTCCTTCCGGGTGATGTGGCCACGAGCCCTGCTGTGCTCATCGCGGGTTCGCCAGCTGGGCGCGGATGTCCTCGACGGCATCCGGGTTCTCCGCGCTCGACAGGTCTCCCGGATCGGTGCCGAGGATGGCGGCGCGGACCGCTCGGCGCAGGATCTTCGCCGACCGCGTCTTCGGTAGCGCGGCGACGCGGACCACGCGGCTCGGCGCGAAAGGCCTGCCGAGATCTTCGGCGACCCGCGCGCGCAGCCGTCGCGACACCTCCTCCTCGAACCCGGCGCCCACTCGCGCCTCGTCGCCCGGGCGGGCCACCCAGAACGCCCAGATGGCCTCACCCCTGGCCGGGTCCGGCACGCCGACCACCGCGGACTCCGCCACTGCCGGGTCCGCCGCCAGCACCGACTCGATCTCCGCGGGGGCGACCCGCTTGCCCGCCACGTTCATGACGTCGTCCGACCGTCCGAGAACGAACCAGGCGCCCGACTCGTCGACGAGCGCGAAGTCGCCGTGGCGCCACATCCCGGGGAAGGTCGACCAGTACCCATCCAGGTAGCGGGCGTCATCCCGCCACACCCCGCGGGTCATGGACGGCCACGGTTGGCGGCACACCAGTTCACCGACCGTCCCACGCAGTGGCTGCCCGGCATCATCGACCACGTCCACGTCCATCCCGAGGGCGGGGCCGCCCAGCGAACAACTGGCGATCTCCTCGACGGGATAGGGGCACAGGAAGGAGCCGCCCACCTCGGTTCCGCCGGAGAAGTTGATGACTGGGACCCGTCCCTCGAAGACCACACCGGCCAGCCACTCGTAGGACTCCGGATCCCACGGCTCACCGGTCGAGCCGAGGACGCGCACCGACGAGAGGTCCTCGGCGGGCCGGTCCGGGCCGGTCGCGCGCAGCGCGCGGATCAACGTCGGCGACACACCGAGCGTGGTCACCTGGTGTCGGCGCACCATCGACCACAGCCGGGTCGCGTCCGGCCGGTCCGGCGCGCCCTCGTACAGCAGCAGCGTCCCGCCGCAGGCGTGGGTACCGACGATCGACAGCGGGCCCATGATCCAGCCCATGTCGGTGATCCAACAGAAGGTGCGCCCTGGCGCCAGATCAAAGCCGTAGGCGACCTCGCAGGCCGTCTTCACCAGGAATCCGGCGTGGGTGTGCACCGCACCCTTCGGCCGGCCGGTCGTCCCGGAGGTATAGGCCAGCAGCAGCACGTCCGACGAGCCGGTCGGCGCTACCACCGGGTCCGGCTCGCCGGCCAGCATCCGCCCCCACCCGACCACCTCGACGCCCACCGCCGGTTCGGCGGGTTCAGCGGGTTCAGCGGGTTCAGCGGGTTCGGCGGGTTCGGCGGGTTCGGCCCTGGTGGTCAGGTTGTCGACGACAACCATCAGACGCACGCTCGGGCACCGTGTCAGCGCGTCCTCGAGCTGGGCACGCATCGGGGTGGCCTGACCACGCCGGATCGTGCCGTCGGCGGTGATGACTGCCCTCACGTGGGCGTCCTGGAGCCGGGCGGCGATCGCCGTCGCCGCGAAACCGGAGAACAGGGGGACGACCATCGCCCCCAGACCGGCCGCGGCATAGAACGCCACCACCGCCTCCGGGACCATCGGCAGGTAGAGCGCCACGGCATCGCCGGCGCCGATCCCACGGGCCCGCAGTGCTCCACGCAGCCGGGAGACCTGATCGGCCAACTCGGCGAAGGTGAGCTCGCGCACCGCACCGCTCTCGTCCTCGTGAACCACGGCTCGTGCGTGCGGCGTCCGCGCCCCCCACCGGCCCAGGCAGGCGTCCACAATGTTGATCTCGCCGCCGGGGAACCACTCCGGGAACTCGATCCCGCGGGACAGGTCGACGACCCGCTCGTAGGACCGTCTGAACGTGATCTCCAGGTCGTCCACGACAGCCTGCCAGAACGCGTCGATGTCGGCGACCGAGATCGCCCGCAACTCGTCGGCCGTGGCCGCGCCGAGCCCACGCATGAGACGGGCGACGTTCGTGTGCTCCAGGTACTCGGGGCCAGGGCGCCAGGTGTAGGCCATGGTGGGCTCAGCTCCATGAGGAATCGCTGCCCAGGCGATGTCGCCGACAGGCAGCGTGCAGGTCCGTGAACCGGTTGTGGCCCTCTCCTGTGGGGCTCGTCCCAGAATGCCGACGCCGCCCGAACCCGCATACCCCTCGGAGGAAGGCACTCCCACACCCAGGGGAGGGAGATGTCTCTCCCCTCTCCCGTGAGCGGCCATAGAGTCCCTCGCGACAGGCCGGAATGGAACGGATCAGGGAGTCGTCTGTGACGGCGCAGCGAACAGTGGACGTGACGTGGCCGGAACCAGGCGTGGCGGTGGTGGTCCTCCGCCGGCCCGACCGCCTCAACGCGCTGACCCGGGAAATGCTCGCCGAGCTGCGGGCGGTCGCCGAGCAGCTGCGCGCGGACAGTTCGGTCAGTGTCGTGGTGCTCAGCGGAGACGGCCGTGCCTTCTGCTCCGGCTACGACCTCGGGGGTGCGGCGGAGTTCGCCGAGCTCGGTCCGGACGGCGCCCTCGCGCTGCAGGACCTGGGCAATCAGGCGCTGTTCGCGCTGTACTCGCTACCGCAGCCGATGATCGCGGCCGTCCGCGGTCCGGCGATCGGCGGCGGATTCAGCCTCGCCTTGGCCGCCGACATCCGGGTGGCTGCGTCTGATGCGCTGTTCCAGGCAGCCTTCGTCAGGATCGGGATGTCCGGCGCCGACCTGGGCGCGTCCTGGCTGCTTCCCAGGATCGTCGGGCGCGGCCTGGCCGGCGAGCTCCTGTATACCGCCCGCGCGGTGGATGCCACCGAGGCCGTGCGGATCGGACTGGCCAACCGCGTGGTGCCGGCCGAGTCGCTGCTCAGGCGGACACTCGACCTGGCCCGTGAGATCGTGGCTCACCCCAGGTCAGGGCTGGCGCTGACCAAGCGGGCGTTGCAGGCGAACACCGACGCGCCCTCGCTGTGGTCGGCGCTGGAGACCGAGGCCCGCGGTCAGGCCCTGTTGATGGGGCACCCGGAGACCAGCGCGGCCGTGGCACGCCTGCGCGACCGTCTCGCCTCCCGCCCGAAGTAAATCACCAGTAACCTAGTGGGTGATCGAAGTGGAGTCCGGGGCGTGGCCGGACCCGCTGGGAGCACGTGCAGGCAGGAGGAGCTCCCCGATGGCGACCCACGGCCGTGGGGCGGTCACCCGCACCTCTCGTCCGCGTGACCGCAGGGCGCAGATCCTGCTGGCCGCGAGCGGGCTGTTCTACAGGTCCGGCTATCCCAACGTGAGCACGGAGGAGATCGCCGCCTCGGTCGGGATCACCGCCGGGGCCCTCTACCGGCACTTCCGCAGCAAGGAGGAACTGCTCGCGCGGACCCTGTCGGAGAGCTTCGACCGGGCGGCGGTCGTCACCGGCCGTGGCGGCGCCGACCTCACGCAGGTGGTCGGCGACCTGGCCGCGATCTCGGCCCGGCGCCGCGAGCTGGGCGTGCTCTGGACCCGGGAGAGCCGCTATCTGAGCAGCGCGGTACGCGCGCCGATGAGGAAGCACTTCTTCCTCTTCCTCGACCGGCTCGTCGACGCGATCGCCGCCGACCGGCCGGAGGTGGGGCGCCGCCACGCGGAGGTGCTGGCCTGGTGCACGTTGGCGGTTCTGACCAGCCCGTCCTATCACGACGTCGCCATGTCCGAGGATGCGGCCGCGGCGCTGCTGACCGGCCTGGCCCTCGCGGTCTGTCGCACGCAGGTACCGACCGAGCGCGGACGGGACGCAGGGTCGGGCGGCGGCAGCGCACCAGGGCTGCCGCCCGGCAACCGCCGGGAGGCTCTGCTGGTGGCGGCGGCCCGGATGTTCGCCGAACGCGGGTATCAGGGCGTCACGACCGAGGAGATCGGTGCCGCCGTGGGAGTGAGCAGCGCCGCGCTGTACCGGCACTTCGCCACGAAGGCCGACCTGCTCGTCACCATCGTCACCCGGGCGACCACGGCGATGCAGCTGGCGATGTCGGGTTCCCTGGCCCGCGCCGGCACCCCCGAGGCCGGGCTCACCAACGCGGCCGGCGCCTACCTCGATTTCGTGATGTCCCATCCCGATCTGGTTACCGTGCTCGTCACCGAGTCCCCCAGCCTTCCCGAGGATCATCGTGGGCGGGTCCGCACCATCACGCAGACCTATGCGGGGGAATGGCTGCGCCTGCTGCGGGCGGTCCGGCCCGAGCTCGACCGGGCCACCGCGCTCTACCGGGTGCACGCCGTGCTCACGATGGTCAATGACGTAGCCCGGACAGCCCCGCTGCGTGAGGTGACCGGCCTGGTGGGCCTGGTCCACACCGCATGTATGGGCATACTGGACGATTCAGCCTTGATGCCTTGACCGGCATGACGCAGATCACTACGCTCCCCACAAGTAAATGGAGCTACACATAATCGGTCGGCGGGGAGCGGCCGTCGGTGGCCCGTGGAGCGAGAGAAGGGCGGACGCGTGGCGCCGGATCCGACCGCGGTTGAGGAGCCGATCGACGAGCGTCATCGGCGGCTGTTGGCGAAGTTGCGGATGTCTGCCCAGGCCGCCGGCCTCGCCCCCGGCATCGAGGCCGGCCTTCCGCTTCAGGACTGCGAGGGCCGCACGAATCCCGAGTCGCTGGCGGGCCTCGGGGCCACGGCCGCGGAGTTGCATGACCACCTGCTCCGCGCGCAGGCCGCGACGCAGGCGCGCGTCCGCGACGAACTCATGGCGCTGCGCGACGCTGGCAGCGCGTCCGAGATGCTCGCCGCGGCACCGCGTGCACTGTGCGTCGCCGGGGGCTTCGATCGGGCGCTGGTCTCCGCCGTCCGGGGCTCGACCTGGCTACCCATCGCGCTGCATGTCGAACACGGCGCGCAGGACCCGGTCAACATCGCCCTGGGCGAGTTCCTGCGCGACCGGGTGATCCCGCTGACCTCGGCGATGCCGGAGGCTGAGCTGCTGCGCCGGCGGGTGCCCGCGCTGGTGCTCGATGCCCAGGCCGAACCGCGCCTGTACCGGCCGTTGATGGAGGTGTCCGCCACCCGGGAGTACGTGGTGGCCGCCGTGCAGGCCGGCGACGCGGTGCTGGGGTATCTGCACGCCGACCGGCACGCCAGCCGGCGGCCGCTCACCACGGCGGACCGGGAACTGGTGCAGACCTTCGCCGACGGGCTCGGGCTCGTCATCGAGCGGGCGGTCGCGCTGAAGCGGCTGACGCTCCAGCGGGAACAGATCGCGGCGACGTTCTCGGCCCTGCGCACCACCGGCGCGGGGCTTGCGGCGTCGCCGCGCCTGGAGGACGCCATAGCGCCGCCTACCGGCGCCGGCAGGCCCTCGCGTCCCGCCGAGCGCGGCGGCGCCGCGGCGCTGGACGGGATCGCCGCGCTGGACGTTCCCCCGGCGCTGCCGCGGCCCTTTGACGGTCTCACCCCTCGCGAGCACGATGTCCTTCGGCTGCTGGCGAAAGGCGCGACGAATGCCGAAATCGCGAATCGACTGACGGTGTCGGAGACGACGGTGAAATCCCACGTAAAACATATCCTGCGCAAACTGCGCGCGGCGAACCGAGCCGAAGCGATCGTGCGCTATCTTGGTCTCCTTCGCAACCAGGCCCGGTCCTTATGACGGCGGAACCAGGACGGCGCACCGCCCGCACCGTTTTCCCGGCCGCCGCCGCGCAACGGAGCTGGCGACAGCGGGAAGTCGCCCTGGCGGCCCGAATCGATTCCGTGCGCGCGGCGGTTCATGAAGCACTGGGCGAACCACCGCCGGTCCACGGAACGCGAGAGCGTGCCATTCCCGCGTCCGGGGAGCGGATGTGGAGCACGGCCTGGTTGATGGTCACGGAACTGGCCGAGGAATGTGTGGACCGCCTGCGCGTCCGCGGTGACCCCGACGCCCCCGGTGCGCGGCGCCTCTGCGAGCTTGTCGTCGATCTCCACGAGCTTGGTGTCGAGCTGTGCGGCTACGAGGTGGAGCGCCGGGCCCGACGGCTGTCCGACTGTGCGACCGGGTTGCGCCGCCTGCGTGACCTGTCGGGCTCGGCCGACCTCGTCGACCACGCGTGCCAGGAGCTCGTCGGCCGATGCGGATTCGGGCGTGCGGTGCTCTCCCGGGTGGAACAGGACGTCTGGCGGCCCTGGACCGCCTGTTTCAGCGACGACCAGGAGTTCCAGTCGTGGTTCGCCGGGTGGATCGGCCGGCCCGTTCCGCTGGACGCCCAGGCGCCGGAGACCCTGCTGCTCACCGGACATCGTCCCGCCCTGGTCCATGACACCGAGCACGCGGCGGTCCATCGGCCCATCATCATCGAGTCGGGGCGATCCTCCTCCTACGTGGTGGCCCCCGTCATGCGCGGGATGGAGGTGGTCGGCCTGCTGCACGCCGACCACTTCCCCTCACCGAAGCGGGTGGACGACTTCGACCGGGAGGTGCTCTGGTCGTTCGCCGCCGGATTTGGTCACGTGTTCGAACGCGTCGCGCTGATGGAACGTCTGCGCGCCCACCGGGACCTGGTACGCGGCATCCTGTCGCTCACCGTGCGTTCGATGGACGAGATCTGCGAGGCGGGGATAGACATCCTGCCCGAGGCCTCCGTCGGCGCGGTGGCCGAGGGAGCCCGCGTCGACCCGAGCAGTATCACCCTGCCCGTGTCCCGGGTGGTGGGAAAGCTGACTGTCCGTGAGGCGGAGGTCTTCGAACTGCTGGTCGCCGGCGCGACGAACAGTGCGATCGCCGAGACTCTGATCATCACAGAGGAGACGGTGAAGTCCCATGTGAAGCACATCCTGCGCAAGCTCGGCGTCGCGAACCGGTCGCAGGCGATCGCGGCCAGTTTCGGCGCTCCCCGCCCGCCCGTCGCGGGCAGGCAGGCCCGTGCCTCGGCGTCGCCGCCCGCAGGACAGGGCCGGCCGGGGACGTCCGGGCGGTGGAATGCTCGTCAGTCGATCTGACCGGCATTCCCCGCCGAACCGAGGCCCCGCACCTGGCTACGGGGCGCCGAGCAGGCCCAGCTCGCTGCGGCCCAGCAGGTCGTATGCCTGGTCGGTGGTCAGAGGATGGAAGGGCCCGCCGCGCGCATCTCGGTAGAGGCGCTCCAGCACGTGACCGCGGCGGAACGAGGAGCCGCCGACGAGACGCAATGCCGTGTCGGTGACGCGGATCGCGGTCTCGGTCGTGGTGACCTTGGCGACGTCGAGGAACGCCGTCCGCGCCAGCGGGTTCCACTGGCCATCACGTCCGTCGATGAGGATGCGGGCTGTCGCCTCCAGCGTCCGGATGGCGGCCTCGGTCTCGAGACACATGCGGCCGAGTCCGTGCTGGATGTAGCCGACGCCCTTGAGCGCGACGTCGGAACCCTCCATCGTCGCACCGAGCGTCTTCTTCTTGAGGATCTCCCTGGTTTCGAGGTACGCCTTCTCGGCCAGCCCGCAGTAGACGCCCGCGAAGCTCATCGACGCCCATTCGAACTCGCCGAACAGTCCCTGGCGAAAGTTCCCGCCGTGGGACGCGGCCGGTGCGGGAACCTTGTCGAAGACGATGGTGTGCGTGCCCGTCGCGCGCATGCCCAACGTGTCCCAGGTCTCGATGATGCTGATTCCCGGGCTGTCCATGGGCAGGACGAACACGGCCTCGCGTGAGGCGTGCTCCTGGAAGTCGGTCGGCAGCGCGCCGTCGGGCTCGGTGATCGTCGCGTTGAAGGCGACGATGTCCGCACCCAGGCACAGTGTGGCCCACGTCTTCTTGCCCGAGATATGCCAGCCACCGTTTCCATCGGGCACCGCGATCGTGTCCGCGAGCCCGGACAGACCAGCCCGGTCCTCGCTGAACGGTCCACAGACGATCTTTTGTTCCTCGACGAGCTGCCCAAAGACCCGTGCGCGGGTCGGCTCGTCAAGCAGGCCGCGGAAGATACCCACCATCGTCTGGTGCATGTTGAAGGCCAGGGCGATGGCCGGGTCACCCTTCGCGAGCTCGCGGGAGACGAGCGCGGTGGTCCAGATGTCGGCTCCGAGACCCCCGTACTTCTTCGGCACGGCGAGCGGAACCAGCCCGCTCTCCTTGTACCGGGCAACGAGTTCGACGGGGAATCGGTTCTCCGCGTCGGCGGCCGGCCCGATCTCGGCGAACTCCTTCGCCAGCGACCTGGCGGCGTTCAACACCTCGGCCTGCTCGTCCGGGGTCATCTCCACATCGTGCTTTCCCATGTGCCGGATCACTCCTCGTCGTCTGGTCCGCGTCGGCTGCGGAAACGAAGCGTATTCGAGTCGAATCCGCACGGGATCTCCCCACAGGAGAGGTTTCGCCCTTCGACAGGGTGACGGTGGTGGGCCCGCGGCACGGCGGTCGGCCTGGGCCCCTCCCTGAGCAGGTGTCCGCGCGTTTCCCCCCAAAGGGAGGTGTTTTTGACCCCGAGGGGTGACGCGTCCGAGGTGGCGGCGATCTACGGTTCGGGGACAGGCCGGGCGGCCCGTCGCGGCTTTCACCGCCCAGCGGGGAGGAGAACCTGCATGTCCTCGTACCGATTCGCCGTACTCTGGTTGAAGGCCTTCCGGGAGAGCGCGGAGAAGGTCTGCGCTCTCTACGCCGACGACTTTCTCTTCGAGGATCTGATCCTGGATCAGTCCATCACCGACAAGGCGGAGCTGCATCGGGTCTTCGCTCCCTATGCGAACGCCGACCGGACCAACGGGATCGGCATCAACTGCTTCCGTATCGACGAGTACATCGGCGATTCCCGCAGCGGCATCATCCGGTGGACCTGGGAGCCCGACGGAGCCGCCGCGTTCCTCGGCGTCCCGACCGGCGGGAAGCCCTTCAGTACCTCCGGTCAGACCTTTCACGTCTACGACCCGGACGGGCGCATCCGGCGCGAGTCAACCTACTGGGACGCGGTCGCCCCGCTCGCCGCGATCGGCCTGCCGCTGTCCGTTCACGGCGGAGTCGCCGGGCCGCCGGCCCTCGCGGCTGCCGCGAGCAGTGGCTGAACCTCGCGTCGGTGTCCCGCCCCGCACGACGGCGGCCGTCGCGCGCGGGGGCGCCCGCGACCACGATCCGCCCGAACATGTCCCCATTTGCCGACCGTCTCAGGAACACCGGACGAACGCGGCCCGCGCCGACCAGATCCGACCAGGGAGCAGCACGCCGATGAGCAGAGGAACGGACCACGCCGAGCGGTGGACGAGGGCAATCACCAGCGACACCGAGGCGGCCCTCGCGCTGTACGCCGCAGACGTCCTCTACGACGACCGGCGCGCCCAGGACCACGTGTACGACACCGCGACCACCGTCGCCGAACTACGCGAGCGGCTCGTCATCTTCGCCAACCCCGACCCCACCAACGGCCTGGGAATTCACCACTTCGACATCCTCGACGCGATCGAGACCACCGGCGCCGCGGGGGCCTTCGCCGTGACGATCCTGTGGCGCTGGACGGGGGAGGGCCTCGCCAGCTTCCGGGGGGTACCGGCCGGCGGCCAGACGCTGAGTACACGGGGCCAGACGTGGCACCAGTTCGACGCCGACGGGCTCATCGACCGTGAGCTGACCAACTGGAATGACGTCCCGGTGCTCCAGCAGCTCCACCTGCAGGTTCTCACCCCCCACTACTGGGCCGCCGACTTCGACCCCAGCGCCGCGAGCTGACCCGACTGACCCGGCTCCACCCGGCTGACCTGGCCGGAGCGGCCGGCGGACCACCTGCCCGGACGGAGGGTGAACGGATGTGGGGCACTCTGCCCGAAGTCTTCGATCGAGCCTGCCTGCACCACGCCGACTCGACGGCGATCGTCGACGGCGAGTGGCGGCTGACCTACCGGCAGATGCGCCAACAGGCGAACCAGGTGGCGAACGGCCTGGTGGCGCTCGGTGTCGGCAAGGGGGAGCGGGTCGGCCTGCTCCTGCCGAACGTCGCCGAGTTCATCCCGACGCAGTATGGCATCTGGAAGGCAGGCGCGGTGCTCGTGCAGATGCCCGCGCGCGCCAGCGCGTCGGTGCACCACGCCAACCTGCGCCAGGCCGCCGCGACCACGCTGATCTACCACTCCCAGTTCGATCAGGTCATCGCCGATCTGCTCGACAACGAGCCGATCGGGATCAGGCACCTCGTGCGACTGCGGCCCCCGGGCGCGGACGCGACGACTTCCGGCCCCTCCAGCGCCGCGGGCACGGCGGGTGCCCTGATCGCCGCCGGTCGCGACTACCAGTGCTTCTTCGGTGCGCAGCCCGGCGACACCGCGCCGGAGGTGCCGCTCGACGAGCACGACGAGGCCTACGTTCTGTTCACCTCCGGCAGCACCGGGGAGCCCAAGGGGGTCATCAACTCCCATTTCACCTGGGCGCACTACAGCATCACCGCGGGGCTGGAGATCGGCGACATCCGCCCGGGTGAGATCTTCGCGCACGGCGCGCCGCTGACCCACTTCACGCAGATCTTCGTCATGCCGACGTTCCTGCGTGGCGGGACCAACGTGATGCTTCCCGGGCTCGATGTCGACAGGCTGCTGGCGACCATCGAACGCGAGAAGGTCACCGCCACGGCGGTCGTTCCGACCATCGTCTACCTGCTGCTGGACCATCCAGGCCGGGCCGCGTTCGACCTGTCGTCGCTACGGACGATGATCTACGCCGGTGCTCCGATCTCGCCGGAGCGGCTCCGGGAGGCGCTGGACGCGTTCGGGCCGATCTTCGTCCAGGCCTACGCCGGCACCGAGCCGGGCTACGTCTCCTGCCTGCGCAAGGAGGAGCACGTGCCGGCCGACCGCGCGGACGGCGCCCGGCTGGCCTCCGCTGGGCGACCGCTGCCCTTCGTTCGGGTAAGCATCCAGGACGACACGGACAAGCAGCTCCCGACCGGCGAGGTCGGGGAGATCTGCTCCCGCCAGCTCGGTCAGATGATCGGCTATCTGGACTCCTCCCGAGACGCCGAGACGCTGCGCGACGGCTGGGTGCACACCGGCGACGTCGGCTTTCTGGATGCGGACGGGTTCCTGCACCTGGTCGACCGCAAGAAGGACCTGATCGTCAGTGGCGGGTTCAACGTCTTCCCCCGACAGGTGGAGGACGTGCTGGCGACCCATCCGGCGGTGGCCCAGGCGGCGGTCATCGGAGTACCCCACCCGAAGTGGGGCGAGGCGGTGCACGCCGTGGTCGTGCTTCGTGGCGGCCGGCAGGCCGAGACGGCCGAGCTGATCGACCACGTCCGGCGTCAGCTCGGCGGTGTGCCCGCGCCGAAGACTGTCGAGCTGGTCGACGCGCTGCCGGTGAACCCGGCGGGCAAGGTCGACAAGAAGTCGCTGCGGTCGCCGTTCTGGGTGGGCCGCGCCCGGCGGATCAGCTGACGATCCCGCGGTCGCCGCCGCGGTCGGAGCCGCGGCCCACACGGAAGAACCCGGAAAGAAAAGAGCAGAGGCGGAAGAGAAGAATGACGACAGATTCGCGCCCGTACGTGGACGAGGCCTGCTTCCGTGACGTCGTGTCGCGTTTCGCGAGTGGAATCGTCGTCGTCACGGCCCAGGTCGACGGTCGGCCGGTGGGTCTGACCTGCCAGTCGTTCACGTCGCTGTCCCTCGTTCCGCCGATGGTGCTGTTCTGCCCGTCGAAGACCTCCACGTCGTGGCCGATGGTGGCGGCGGCCGAGGCGATCTGCATCAACATCCTGAGTGAGGGACAGGACCAGGTCAGCAACGGTTTCGCTCGCAGCGGCGCCAACAAGTTCGCCGGTGTCGACTGGTCCCTGCTCGCCAACGGAGCCCCTGCGCTGCACGAGGCCGCCGCACACCTGGGCGCCCGGGTCGCCGAGACCTATGACGGCGGCGACCACCATATCGTCACCTGCCACGTGGAGTTCCTGCGGGCTCGGGACGAGCGGGATCCGCTGCTGTACTACCGCAGCCGTTACCGGCGTCTGCATGCGGCCGAGTAGGCCGACCGAAAGCGACGGGAAAGCCATTACCGATCAGGACCGGCGTCGACGAAGGGGACATCATGTCCGTTCCGCACTACCGTTTCCATATCGCCGGGGAATGGGTCGACTCGTCGCGGCGACGCGAGATCCGCAACCCCGCCACCGGTGAGCTGGTCGCCACCGTGGCCATGGGAACCACCGAGAACGTCGACCAGGCCGTGGCCGCCGCGAAGGCCGCGCACGAGGCCGGCGAGTGGCGGCGCACCCCACCGGAGAAGAGAGCGGCCTTACTGCACGCCGTCGCGGACCGTGTTGAGGGGCGAGCGCAGGAACTGGCGATCCTGCAGACCCGGGAGAACGGCGCGACCATCCGCGTCACCTCGGCATTGCACCTCGGCCTGTCGCTCGGCCACCTGCGCTACCTCGCCGATCTGGCGCGGACCTACCGGTTCGAACGGCCTGGGCCCGCGATCGGCCCGATCCCGGCCGAGGGCGTGCTGCGGCGTGAGCCGCTGGGCGTGGTCGCCGCGATCGTGCCGTGGAACATCCCGCTGCTGGTGACGGTGTGGAAGGTCGCCCCGGCGCTCGCCGCGGGCAACACGGTGGTACTCAAGCCGGACGAGCAGGCCCCTCTGATCGCCCTCGAGCTGGCGCGGGAGTTCGAGGCGGCCGGGCTGCCGCCGGGGGTGCTCAACGTGGTGACCGGCGACGGCGACCCGGTCGGTGCGCATCTGTGCTGCCACCCCGACGTCCGCAAGGTGGCGTTCACCGGCTCGACCGAGGTCGGCAGGTCCATTCTCGCCGCGTCCGCCGACACGGTGAAGCGGGTGACACTCGAACTCGGCGGCAAGGGACCCAACATCATCCTGGCGGACGCCGACCTCGACCTCGCGGTCGACGGCGCGCTGTTCGCGGCGCTCGCCAACAACGGCCAGGCCTGCGAGGCGGGGACTCGGCTACTGGTGCCGAGCGCGTTGCAGGACGAGATCGTGCGGCGCCTCGTCGCGCGCGCCGCCACGCTGCGCCTCGGTGACCCGCTTGATCCGGCCACCGACGTCGGCCCCGTCATCAGCGAGCGTCAGCGTGACCGCATCGTGGGCTATCTGGAATCGGCACGTGCGGACGGGGCGACGATCGCGTGCGGCGGAGGCGTACCGAGCGGCCCGCCCTTCCGCAGCGGTCACTGGGTCGAGCCGACGGTGGTCACCGGCGTGTCCCACCAGTCCGCGATCGCGCGGGAGGAGGTCTTCGGTCCCGTGCTGACCGTGCTGCCCTACGAGTCGACGGAGCAGGCCGTGGCGATCGCGAACGACAGCGACTACGGGCTGTCCGCCGGGGTCTGGAGCCGCGACGAGGAACGCGCCCTCGACATCGCCCGTCAGCTCGAGGCCGGGATGGTCTACGTCAACGACTGGCACGTGATCCCCCCGGCGTACCCGTTCGGCGGCTTCAAACAGAGCGGGCTCGGTCGTGAGGGCGGCCCGGACGCACTCGACGAGTACACCGAGGCCAAGTTCATCTCCCTCGACCGGTCCGGCGGACTGGAGAACCGCGCCGCGTTCGCGCTCGTGCTCGGCACTCCACCGACCGGTGGGGCCTGAGTGCACCTGCGGACGAGCGTCCCAGCATCGGGTGACGGGAGACGACATGGATTTCGGTGAGAGCACGGAGCTCGCCGCGCTGCGCGAGGCGGTCGCGGCCATCATGAAGCCCTACGGCGGCGCGTACTACACGCGGCGGGCGTCGGCTGGTCAGCCCACGGACGAGGCGTGGGGCGCCCTCGCCGCGGCTGGGTTCCTCGGCGTCAACCTGCCCGAGGAACACGGCGGCGGCGGCGGGGGGATCGTCGAGCTCGCGGCGGTGTGTGAGGAGGCGGCGGCAGCCGGATGCCCGCTGTTGTTGCTGCTTGTGTCGGCCGCGATCTCGGGCGAGGTGATCTCCCGGTTCGGTGATGACGACCAGCGGCGCCGGTGGCTGCCCGGGCTCGCCGACGGCAGCCACAAGATCGCCTTCGCGATCACGGAACCGGACGCCGGTTCGAACACCCACCGGCTCGCGACCCGCGCGGTGCGTGACGGGTCCGACTGGGTCGTCGATGGACAGAAGTACTACATCTCCGGTTTCGACGAGGCCGCGGCGGTCCTCGTCGTGGCCCGCACCGGCCACGGTGGGGACAGCCGTCACGGCGGCAGTCCTCCCGGCGGTGGCAGTCCTCCCGGCGGCGCCGGCGGGCCGGCGGGGGCGGCCGCCGACCGGCCCCGGCTGTCGCTGTTCCTGGTGCCCACAGACGCGCGCGGACTCGTCGCGCATCCGCTGCCGGTGTCGGCCGGGCTGCCGGAGAAACAGTTCACCCTGTTCTTCGACGGTGTGCGGGTGCCGGCCGACGCCCTGATCGGCGAGGAGGGCGATGGTTTCCGGCAGGTCTTCCACGGGCTCAATCCGGAGCGCATCACCGGCGCGGCGCTGTGCGTGGGCATCGGTCGCAACGCGCTGCGGCGGGCGGCGGAGTACGCCTCGTCGCGGCGGGTCTGGGACACGCCCATCGGCGCGCACCAGGGCGTGTCGCATCCGCTCGCCGCCGCGCGGATCGAGGTCGCGCTCGCCGGGCTGATGACCCAGAAGGCCGCCTGGCAGCACGACCACGGTGTCGCGGCCGCCGAGGCGTCCAACATGGCCAAATACGCCGCCGCCGAGGCGGCGGTGGGCGCCGTCAACCAGGCCATCCAGACCCACGGTGGCAACGGCATGGCCACCGAGTTCGGCCTGGTGCCGCTGTGGGGGCTGGCCCGGCTGCTGCGCATCGCGCCGGTCAGCCGGGAGATGATCCTCAACTACGTCGCCCAGCACAGCCTCGGACTTCCCCGGTCGTACTGATGAGGACGGCGGACATGGACCACCCGACGACCGGCCCGCACCCGGCGCGCATCGGCGCCGCCGGGCCGACCGACCAGCATCGCTGGCACGCGCGCGTAGCGGAGGCCTCGGTGCTGACCTCGCGCCTGGACACCCGCGCGGAGCAGTACCGCGCGAACCGTCGTGCCCAGACGGCGAACCTGGCCCAGCTCGACGCCCAGCTCGCGATCGCGCTCGGCGGCGGCGGCGCGCGCTACCGGGAGCGCCACCATGCTCGCGGCCGGCTGCTGGTGCGGGAACGCATCGAGCTGCTGGTCGACCAGGACGCGCCCTTTCTCGAACTGTCCTCGCTGGCCGCGTGGGGCAGCGAGTTCACCGTGGGTGGCAGCGTGGTCACCGGAGTCGGCCAGGTGGCTGGCGTCGAGGTGGTGATCATTGCCCATGACCCGACGGTGCGCGGCGGCACGATGAACCCCTTCTCGCTGCGCAAGACCCTGCGGGCCCTGGAGATCGCTCGGCGCAACCGGCTGCCGGTCATCAACCTGGTCGAGTCGGGCGGCGCGGACCTCCCCAGCCAGGCGGATCTCTTCGTGCAGGCCGGCAGGATCTTCCATGACCTCTCCGAGCTGTCCGCCCAGGGCGTGCCGACGATCGCGCTGGTGTTCGGCAACGCCACCGCCGGCGGCGCCTACGTCCCGGGCATGTGCGACTACGCGGTGCTGGTGGACGGCCAGGCCAAGGTGTTCCTCGGCGGGCCGCCGCTGGTGCGGATGGCGACCGGAGAGGACGCCGACGCGGAGCGGCTCGGAGGCGCCGCCATGCACGCGCGGGTCTCGGGGCTGGCCGATCACTTCGCCCGCGACGAGCGTGACGCGCTGCGCATCGGCCGTCGCATCGTCTCCGAGCTGAACTGGCGCAAGGCGGGACCCGGGCCGAGCCTGCCGGTCGAGCAGCCCCGCTACGACCCGGACGAGCTGCTCGGCATCGCTCCGGCGGACTTCCGGGTCCCGTTCGATCCCCGCGAGGTGCTGGCCCGCGTCGTCGACGGATCCCGGTTCGGGGAGTACAAGCCCGACTACGGAACCAGCCTGCTGACCGGTTGGGCGGCCGTGCACGGCTTCCCGGTAGGCGTGCTGGCCAATGTCAACGGCGTGCTGTTCAGCGAGGAGGCCCGCAAGGCCGCCGAGTTCATCCAGCTGGCGAACCAGGTGGACACCCCGCTGCTGTTCCTGCAGAACACCACCGGCTACATGGTCGGCACCGCGTTCGAGCAGGGCGGCATCATCAAGGACGGCGCAAAGATGATCAATGCTGTCACGAACAGCACGGTGCCGCATGTGACGATCAACATGGCGGCCTCGTTCGGCGCCGGCAACTACGGGATGTCCGGCCGTGCCTACGACCCGCGTTTCATGTTCTCCTGGGTCGGCGCGCGCTGCGCGGTCATGGGCGCCGCCCAGCTCGCCGGCGTGCTGTCGATCGTCGGGCGGGCCGGGGCCGAGGCCGCCGGGCGCCCGTTCGACGAGGCCGCCGACGCCGCCCGCCGGGAGGCGATCGAGCGCCAGATCGACGCGGAGTCGCACGCGTTCGCGATGAGCGGCCGCGTCTACGACGACGGCGTCCTCGACCCCCGGGACACCCGCACGGTGCTCGCGATCGCGCTGTCCGCCGCGCACTGCGCACCTGTCGAGGGACGCCGTGGCTACGGCGTCTTCCGGATGTGAGCCGACCTATGACCACGATCAGGAAACTGCTGGTGGCGAACCGCGGGGAGATCGTCTCCCGGGTCTTTCGCACCGCCCGTGAGCTGGATGTCGCGACGGTCGCGGTGTACTCCGACCCGGACGCCGAGGCGCCCTTCGTGGCCGAGGCCGACGAGGCGGTGCGCCTGCCCGGAGCGACGCCGGCCGAGACCTACCTGCGGGCCGACCTGGTGATCGACGCCGCGCGACGGACCGGCGCCGACGCCGTGCATCCCGGCTACGGCTTCCTGTCCGAGAACGCCGCCTTCGCCCGGCAGTGCCGCCAGGCCGGGATCGTCTTTGTCGGACCGCCGCCCGAAGCGGTCGAGGCGATGGGATCCAAGACCACCGCGAAGAAGATCATGGCCGAGGCCGGGGTGCCGGTGCTTCCCGGCCTGCTGGTGGACGCCGAGCTGCGCGCCGACGACGCCCGGCTGAGCGCCGCGGCCACAGCGCTGGGCTTCCCCGTACTGGTGAAGGCCGTCTATGGCGGCGGCGGCCGGGGGATGCGCATCGTCACCGGCCCGGACGAGCTGGCCGGCACGGTCGCCAGCGCCTGCCGGGAGGCCGAGTCCGCCTTCGGTGACGGTGCCGTGTTCCTGGAGCGCTACGTCGAACGGCCCCGCCACGTCGAGGTCCAGATCTTCGCCGACACTCAGGGGGAGGTGGTGCACCTGTTCGAGCGGGAGTGCTCGGTTCAGCGGCGCTACCAGAAGATCATCGAGGAGGCGCCGTCCCCGGCGGTCGATGACGGCCTGCGGGCGAGGCTGGGTGCCGCGGCCGTGACGGCGGCACGGGCCGTCGACTACGTCGGCGCCGGAACCGTCGAGTTCGTCCTGGACCAGGCCGGCGACTTCTACTTCCTGGAGATGAACACGCGCCTGCAGGTCGAGCATCCGGTCACGGAGATGATCACGGGGTTGGACCTGGTCCGCGCCCAGATCCAGGTCGCTGAGGGGGCGCCGCTGCCGGCGGAGCTACGCGCCGCGCACATCGGCGGGCACGCCGTCGAGGCCCGGCTCTACGCCGAGGATCCAGCTGCCGGCTTCCTGCCGTCGGCCGGCACGCTCGTCCGATTCGACGTGCCTGATCTGCCGGGAGTCCGGGTCGACACCGGCGTGCGGGCCGGGACGCCCGTCCAGGTGTATTACGATCCGATGCTCGCGAAGGTGATCGCCCATGGCCCCACCCGCGAGCTCGCCGTGCGCCGCCTCGCCGCCGCCCTGGCCCGCAGCCACGTCGACGGCCTGGCGACCAACCGGGACCTGCTGGTCGCGATTCTGCGCGAGGAGCAGTTCCTGGCCGGCGAGATCGACACCGGCTACCTGGACCGGCATGACCCGGCCAAGCTCGGCGCGCCGCCCGCGGACGAGGACCGCACGGTGGCGCACCTGGCGGCGGTGGTCCTGGCCGAGGCCGAGACGAGGCGTGCCCGCCGCGCGCTGCTGCCGACGCTTCCCTCCGGCTGGCGCAACGTCGGGAGCAGCCCACAACTGGTCACGGTCGAGGTGGCCGGCACGACGCTCGAGATCGGCTATCGCCACGTCCACCACCGACCCCCAGAGGCCGACAGCGCCGCGCACAGGGCGGCCGACGGCTTCGACGTGTGGGTGGACGGCCGGCGGGCCCGGGTCGCGCTGCATCGGGTGGCGGCGAGGGCGGATGGGTCCACGACCGTCGACCTCACGGTAGCCGGTGTCCGTTGTGTGCTGCTGGTGGCCCGGGACGGCCCGGTCGCCCACGTCCATGGCCGCGGCGGCACGACGGTCGCGCGGATCCTGCCTCGGTTCGTCGAGCCCGGCGCGGTCGTCGAGCCCGGCTCGTTGGTGGCGCCGATGCCGGGCACCGTCGTGCGGGTAGCGGTCGAGGTCGGCGAGCGCGTGTCGGCCGGCGATGCCGTGCTCGTCCTGGAGGCGATGAAGATGGAGCACACCGTGACCGCCCCCGGCCCGGGGGTCGTGCGGGAACTGGCGGCGACTGTCGGGAGCGTCGTGGACGGCGGCCGGGTGCTCGCCGTCCTCGAACCCGACCCGGAA
The DNA here is from genome assembly GCF_900197875.1 of Frankia canadensis. Taxonomy (GTDB): domain Bacteria; phylum Actinomycetota; class Actinomycetes; order Frankiales; family Frankiaceae; genus Frankia; species Frankia canadensis. The sequence goes on from NZ_FZMO01000112.1 coordinate 80,707, forward strand.
CCGACGCAACGCGCCCCGGCATCGACGCCCGGGGTGACCCGGTGAGCGGCGACCCGGTGACCACCGCTCGAGAGGGCGCGCTGGTGCGCTACGAGGTGAGCCCGAGTGGCGTCGCGACGGTGACTCTCGACGACCCGGCGACCCGCAACGCGCTGCGCGACCCGCTACTCGACGACCTGCTGGCCCGCCTGGAGCACGCCCGGGCCGACCCCGCCGTCCGGGTCGTCGTGCTCGCGTCGGCGGATGATCGGGTCTTCTCCAGCGGCGGCGACCTGAAGTCGTTCGCGAGCGACACGCCCCTGATCGAGAAGTACGCGGGCATCGACCGCTTCCCCCGGCTGTTCCGGCTGCTCGGCGGGCTGGGCAAGCCGACCATCTGCGCGGCGAGCGGCGATGTGCTCGCGGGCGCGTTCGGACTGGCGCTTGCCTGTGATCTGGTGGTCGCTCGCGAGGACACACGGTTCGGCTGCCCGGAGATCAAGGTGGGCGTGTTTCCCTTCATGATCTCGGCCCTCCTCTACCGCAGCGTACCGCGGGCGGTGGCGAACGAACTGATGATGACCGGCCGGATGATCTCCGCGGTGCAGGCCGCCGAGCTGCACATCGTGAACGCGGTGGTGCCCGCCGCCGACTTCGACGAGGAGGTCGGCCGATGGGCCGGCCTCGTCGCATCCCGTTCGCCGCTGCTGATGCGGATGGGAAAGCAGGCCCTGGACGCCACCCGCGACCTTCCGCTCGACGCCGCCCTGGACTATCTGCGGGCACAGCTGGCCCTGGCGTTCGGTACCGAGGACCTCCGCGAGGGAGTCTCCGCGTTCCGGGACAAACGGGAACCTCGCTGGACGGGGCGGTGACAGCGCACTCGTCATCCCGCGATCCGCTGGTCCACGGCCGCCGGAAACATGTGAGTGCGTGCTAATTCCTCAGCTGGGCGTACATGGCTTCCAGGTCGGCGGACAGCTGCGACTTGACCCATCGGGTGGTGTCGTCGGCCAGCACCTCGTGCGCCCCCGCCTCGATGCCGTCGAGCGCGGCCACGGCGACGTCGCGGGGGTCGGACTTGGGCGCGTCGATACTCGACGTCATATCGGTGTCAACGTAGGCCACGTGAAGCCCGGTCACCGCGATGCCGCGCGGCCGCAGCTCCAGGCGCAGAGAGTTGGTCTGCGACCACAGCGCGGCCTTGGAGGCGCTGTAGGGCGTGCCGTTGGCCAGCCAGGACAGGACGGAGTGGACGTTGAGGATGTGACCTCCGCCGTTGCGCTCGATGATCGGCGCGAAGACCCGGGTGATCAGCAGCGGCCCGTAGAAGTTGGTCTCCAGGTCCCGGCGCACGTCCTCCATCGGGGAGTTGAGGTACGAAGCGCCGACGGAGGCGCCGGCGTTGTTGATCAGGATGGTGACGTCCTGGGCCTGCGCGGCGGCGGCTGCCACGGATGCCGGGTCGGTGACCTCGAGCTCCAGCGCAACGGCCTCGGGGTGCGTCACCGAGCGCGGGTCACGGGCCGTGGCGTAGACCGTGCCGGCACCGCGCGCGTAGAGCTCCTCGACCAGCGCCTTGCCGATACCCCGGCTGCCTCCGGTGACGAAGACGCTGGCGCCCTTGATCGCTGTCATGACTACCTCCAGGAAGCGGGAAACCGATAGGTTTCCGCCACCGTAAACCGATCGGTTTTCTCGTGCAAGTCGGTTGAGACCTTCCTCGAGACCCATAGCGATCATGTGGGTTCGAGGCTTCCGGCGGAGCACGTCCTCGGCGCGCGCTCGGAAGCCCAGCGCCCCTGTCGCGCTCGGGTCCTCCGCGCGGACGCCACCCGGAAACCGGTCGGTTTTCATCCACTCCCCGTTCGGTTAGCCTCGCGGTATGACCACCAGGGCGAAACCAAGCCCCAGGGAGCGGCTGCTGGAGGCGGCGGCCACGCTCACCTACCGGGACGGCGTCGGCGTCGGCGTCGAGGCGCTGTGCAAGGCGGCGAGAGTCTCGAAGCGCTCCATGTACCAGCTGTTCGACAGCAAGGACGAACTGCTCGCGGCGAGTCTGGAGCGGCGCACCTCCGCCTACGCGGCGGCACTCCTGCCCGCGGCGGACGACGGTCGTTCCCCCCGGGAGCGGATTCTGCATGTCTTCGAGCAGGTGGAAGCGCAGTCGGGTGCGCCCGAGTTCTACGGCTGCCCCTTCCTGGCCGCGCAGATCGAGCTCAAGGACCAGAGCCACCCCGCGAGCCGGGTCGCCCATGGGGCCAAGGAGAACCTGACCGCCTTCTTCCGTGCCGAGGCGGAGCAGGGCGGGGCGAGCGATCCCGGTCTGCTGGCCCGACAGCTCAGTCTGGTCTTCGACGGTGGCAGCGCCCGCGCGGGCATCGGCGCGGACCGACTGACGGGACTCCTCGCGCCCATGGTGATCATCCTGCTCGACGCGGCGGGCGTGCGCTGACGATTCGTCCCTCCAGAACGCCTCCTACCGCACTGTGTTCGGGGTCAGCCCCATGGCCTGCGCTGACCCTGCCCATGCCGCCGTCCTCCCCGTCAGACCGACAACCAGGTCCGCCGGCCAGCACACGCGACCGTGGCTGGATGCCCGCGCGGAGATCGCGCGGCTTGTGCGCCCATTGGTGGGTACGACCTGAGGCGGCCTGCCGGTACGTGGACGGCACCTCCTGGCGATCCCGTCCGCGCGCCGACGACCACCGCACCAGCCGCCACCGGCCGCGGCCCCGGTCCCCGGCTGTCTGGCGAACGGCTGGATCGTCCACAGGAGGAGCGTCATGACCACCGCACGCGACATCATGCACCGGGACGCCACCTGCATCGGATCGAGCGAAACCCTGCTCGACGCCGCCCGGATGATGAAGGACCTCGGCGTCGGCGCGCTGCCGATCTGCGGCGAGGACGACCGGTTGCAGGGCATCATCACCGACCGCGACATCGTCATCCGCTGTCTGGCCGCCGGGGGCGACCCGGCGACCACCCCGGCAAGCGCGCTCGCCCAGGGCACTCCGTTCTACGTCGACGCCGACGCCCACGTCGACCAGGTGCTGCACAGCATGAGCCAGCACCGGGTGAAGCGAGTACCGGTGATCGAGAACCACCGTCTCGTCGGAATGATCAGCGAGGCGGACCTGGCCTCCAGCGGCCAGCTGAGCGAAACGCAGCTCGGCCAGCTCGTCGAGGCCGTCAAGTCCGGCCCCGCCGACCAGGTCGCCTGACCAGCACAGCGGCACGGCCCCGAGGCCGCCCGGGACACGGGCGGCCTCGGCGACGGCTGCGGCGGCGACCCTGGTCCACGGCGGTCGCGAGGCCTGCGCCAGGTATGCAGCTTGCGTGGCTCGGTGGTAGGACTGCGGTTCTGATCGTTTCTCAGCCGCCACCTTTGAGTATCTCGTAGAGAACGGTCCAGTTCTCGGTGCCGCAGCCCGCGGTGACGGCCTGGTCGTAGTGCGCCTTGACGGCTTTGGGTAGCCGTGTGTCGATGCCGGCCTTCTCGCTCGTCCACACGATGTGGTTCGCTGTGGCGCCCATCATCCGCGCCGTGCTGAGGGCCCCGGGGTGTTCGCCGGCCTCCAGACGTCTGGCCAGGTCCCGTCCGTCTCCGATCATCGTCGGGATGTCGGTGAGGGTGTTCAGCGCGCCGGGTAGGAAGTCGGCGGCCGGGATACCCGCGGCGGTGACGAGCGCGGTGGCGTGGAGCAGACCTGACAGGGCGGTGAGGAAGACGTCGAGGTGGGCCTGGTAGAAGAGTTGGGCCAAGCCTGGGTCCTCCCCGAGGTACCTGGGCTCGCCGATCAGTCTGAGCATCGGTTCGTGGACGTCGAACACCGTGCGGGGTCCGCTGTAGAACACATATGCCCCTGACCCTCCCACGGCGGGAGCGGGCACCATCACGCCTCCGGTCACGAAGCTCGCTCCGTGTCTGGCCGCCCACTCCGTCGCATCCCGGGAGGCGTCGGGCGTATCCGAACTGAGATTGACCAGGACCTTGCCGGCAAGAGCACCGGAGGGTCGCGAACTCTCGGCTACCGGGCCGAGGATGTCGTACATCGCCTGGTAGTCGGTGAGGCTGAGGATGGTCAGCTCGCTGGCGGCAACCGCGGCTGTCGGTGTGGGCGCCAGCGTGGCGCCCCTGGCGATGAGGTCGTCGGCGCGCCCCGCGGTGCGGTTCCACACCGTCACTGGATGGTCGGACCGCAGGAGGGACGCGGCCATCGCTCGACCCATCGGGCCAAGGCCGATGACCGTCACGGGAGCCTCACCGCCCTCGCCGCTCATCGGGACTTCCTGAGCTCTTCGACGATGCGGGCGGTGCCCTGCCTGCCGTACCCGGCGGCGATCTGCCGGCGCACGATGTCAAGTACGGGCCGCAGCACCTCGACACTGACGCCCTGGTCGAGGCTGGCCGTCACCAGCGAGTCCAGCGCGACCTCAGTGAACTCAAGGCTCTGCTGACCCACCCCGGCGTAGTCCTTGGCGTCTACGGTGGCGGCGAGCCCGACCAGCTGGCCGGTCATGGCGGCGAGGAAAGGCGCCTGCCGTCGAGCGAACTCGACTGCCGACACGCCTTCGGCACCGACCATCGCCGCGCCGTGGAGGAAGCCGGTGAACATCGTGTACATCCCGACGAGCATCGCCATGTCGCAGAGCGAGGCGATACCGGGGTCGATCCCGAGGTAGTCGCTCTGCCCCCACAGATCGAGCAGTTCCCGGTTCTTGTCGAAGGCGGCCTCGGGGCCGCTGTAGAAGATCGCCGTACCCGGGCGGCCGATCGTCGCGGGGACGGCCATGATCGCGCCGTCAAGGTAGGTGACGCCGTGCTTCGCCGCCCAGGTCGCGAGCCCGCGAGCCTGGTTCGGTGTCGTCGTCGTCAGATTGATCATGGTGCGTCCGGCCAGGTTGGCGGCGACCGGATCGACCACAGCGCGCACCGACTGATGGTCGAACAGGCACACGACGATCACTCCGTCCCCGCTGATCGCCTCCTCGACGGTCTCGGCAACGGTGGCGCCACGCTCGCCGAGAGTCCGTGCTCTGCTCGGAGTGCGGTTCCACACCACGGATGGTCGGCCGGCGTCGAGAGTCGCGGCGGCGAGCGCGCTGCCCATCGCGCCCAAGCCCAGGAAGGTGGTACGGCTCGTCATGAATTGTCCCTTGCTCTCGCTCGGTGGTCTGGCTGGCGTGCCGTCAGGACACTCCGTCCGAACCTTCCTCTCCGGCAAGTACCTACTATTTTGTTCAATACTCACCAGGAAGTAAGTGCCCAGCTGGGGCGAGGTGGAGGGTCTGATGGCGACGAGCGTGAGGCGAGGTCCCTACGTCTGCGGCATAGACGCCGGTATGGACGTGGTGTCAGGCAAGTGGAAGTCGCTGATCCTTTGGGAGCTGAACAACCACGGCACCCGGCGGTTCGGAGAGCTGCGGCGCGGCCTTCCCGGTGTCAGCGAGAAGATGCTCATCCAGCACCTGCGCGAGATGGAGGAGGACGGCCTGGTCCACCGTGAGGTGTATCGGGAGGTCCCACCCCGGGTCGAGTACTCCCTCACCGAGCACGGCACATCACTCAACGAGGCCCTCCGCCCGCTGGGTGAGTGGGGGAAACAACGTTGCGGGCGTCTCGCCGCCGCGGACGCGCTCGAATCCGCGTAACCAGCGGCGCCTCGCTACTCACGATCCATGTGGCGCGGGCGGTGTACGATGTCGTGATCCGCGGCGGCGCCGAGTGCCGGCCGCCCACCGGCGGCTTCTACGTCTACCCGGACTTCGAGCCGCTGCGCGAGACGCTGGCCGGCAAGTCCGTCGTCGGCGGGGAGTCGCTGCAGCGGCACCTGCTGGACAACTGCGGGATCGCGGTGCTGGCCGGTGTCCATTTCGGCGACGCCGCCCGCGCGCTGCGATTCCGCACGGCGACCAGCATTCTCTACGGCGCGACGCGGGCCGAGCAGCAGGCCGCCCTGGACGCCCCGGACCCGCTGGCGGTTGGCCACGTGCGCGCCGCGCTCGACGCCATCGAGGCCGGATTCGCCGAACTCGCGGGGCCTTAGCCGATGCCACCCTGCGCCCCGGTCACCCGCCCTGAGGGGCACACCACGCTGAAGGGTCAACATGTGAAACCGAAAGGAGGCTGGATGAACGTGTCCGGGTACAGAACGCTCGCGTCGATCTGCATCTTGAGCTTCGTGCTCGCGCTCGATGTCACCATCGTCAACGTCGCCCTGCCCCGGATTCAGGACGCCTTCGCCGTGTCGACCGGGTCACTCGGCTGGGTCGTCGTCACGTATTCGCTGACCTTCGCGACGTTGATGTTGTCCGGCGGTGCCTGGTCGGACAGGTTCGGTCACGCGCGGGTATTCATGTACGGCATCCTCGTCTTCGGCGCCGGCTCGCTGATCGACGCGGTCGCGCCGAACTTCTGGCTGCTGGTGCTCGGCCGCGCGGTGCAGGGCGTCGGAGCCGCGATGTGCGCACCGGCGGGCCTCGCGGTGCTGCGTTCCAGCGTTCCGCCGCAGCAACTGGGGCGCGCTATCGCGCTGTGGACCTTCTCCCAGTCGGTGGCCGTGTCCGCCGGGCCGATCCTGAGCGGTGCCCTCGTCCAGTTCCTGACCTGGCGCAGCGTGTTCGTGATCAACGTCGTGGTCGTTGCGCTGATCACGTGGTTGATGCTGCCGGACGTGCGAGACAAAGCGAGCGAAGCTCCAGCGAAGCAACGGAAGTGGGACGCCTACGGGCAGGCTCTCTACGCGGTGTCGTCGGGCTTGTTCGTCGGCAGCTTCATCTTTCTGCGGCACCCGTCCGGCACCTTCGAATGGTCACTTCTCGCCGTCCTCCTGGCGGTGTCCGGAGCTGGCCTGTACGCGTTCTTCCGGCACGAGCGGCGGTTCGTCGACCCGGTGCTCCCGGCCTCCTTGCTCAAGAACAAGGAATTCCAGGCAGCCGTGATCATCGGAGGCTTCATCGTCTTTGTCAACTTCGGACTGGTCTACTGCCTCGGCCTGTACTACGGGGCCGATCACGGATTCACGCCGCTCGAGGTGGGTGTCATGTTCCTGCCGATGATGCTTGCCTGCGCCGTGTCGACCACCCTCGTGGAGCGGATCCGGCGCGCGATCGGTACCCGCGTGACGATCGCCGCCGGAATCGCGTCGAATCTCGTGGGCTCGATGTTCATCTGCGTTCGGCCCGACAACGTCGGTTGGGTCGTCGCGAACGCCGCGTTCCTGGGATTCGGAGTCGGCCTCGCGATTCCTCCGCTGGGCGCCCGCCTGCTCGGGTCGGTGGACGTGAAGATATCCGGTGTGGCCGGTGGCATGCTCAACTCCACGCGCAACTTCGCTATCGCCCTCGGGGTCGCTGTCCTGGGGACCATGGTGGAGGGTTCCAGGACATCGGTCCATGTGGAGCTCCGCGCGATCAGCGCGGTCTGCGCGCTGATCATGCTCGTCGCGCTCGCCGCGTACCTGGCTACCACCAGAGCGGAAAGCCGGACCGAGAACCCACCGAAAGACGCCGCCACCGAGATGTTGCCCGCCGGCTGCGGCAAAGGAGGTAGTACGCGGTGGACGACGCCCGCCCGGTGGCCCGTCTGGTCGAGGAGACCGTAGGCGAAGACGTCGTGGTCCACCTCCCCGGGACGACGCCTGGGGGAGGTGCGGGAGTTCGATTCTCCCGCGGTGCACGCCTGGTTGAGGCAGGTCGGGGCCCCGCATCGTCCACACGAGCGGGGCCCCGATGTTTGTGGCCTGGCCGCGTCGCCTCTCGCGGATTCGGGCCGCAAGCCGCGGTCAGACCGTGTGCCGGCGCCGGCACAGTCTCCCTCGCGGTCCGCGGGCGGCAGCAGGATCTCCGCCTGCAGGGCCGAGTAGCCGTCGCCCCACGGCACGCGGAGCGCGTCGACAGGCCGACAGCGTGTCTAATACGGCCGGCGTGCGTTGATCCAGTCGATGGCATCCTGCACGGTGTTGATCTCCTCGGCGTCCTCGTCGGAGATGCCGATGGCGAACTCCTCTTCCAGGGCCATGCCCAGCTCGACAAGGTCCAGGGAGTCCGCTCCCAGGTCGTCGACGAACGACGCGTTGCTCGTCACCTTCTCCGGCGTGACTTTCAGCTGCTCCACGACGACGCCTTTTACGCGCTCCTCGACGGTGGACACTCCGCGGCCTCCTGCTCCGGTGTGCATGGGAACGGATACGACCCGCATATTCTCTGATCGGCCCACCCGGCGAGCTCCGCCGGCCACTTCTGGTAGGTGATGCTCGCCACGTGGTCTCTGTCCCGCCTCACGCCATCTGCGCGCTGCCCGGGCCCCGTCAACGAGACAGCGAGGACGTCGTCGTGGACAGGCGCGGGGAGACGGTGCGTGCCCCCCCGACAACATCGTGTGAGAGTCTCATGTCGGCTTGGAGGCGCTGTAGGGCGTGCGGTCGGCCGGCCAGGACAGGGCGGAGCGGGCGTTGAGGATGTGACCTCCGCCGTTGGGCTGGGTGATCGACGCGAAGGCCCGGGTGACCAGCAGCGGCCCGGAGAAGTTGGTCTCCGCCACTCCGAGGTTCCGTTGGTGCGATATGTCCGTTTTTTTGGTCTGTCCATTGACAGAATGGGCGTGTTCGGACGATCGTTATGCCTATGCTGTCGTTCGCGTTCAGTGAAGAGCAGGAAGCCTTTCGGGCGACTCTTGAGGACTACGCGCGCTCCGCTCTCGCGCCGGCCTACCGCGAACGCGCCGCGTCCGCCGAGTTCCCGTTCGAGGCCCTCGGTCAGCTCGGCGAGCTCGGGCTACTGGGTATCGGTCTGCCCAAGGAGTACGGCGGTACCGAGGAGGAGGATCCGATCATGCTCGGCCTCGCCGCCGAGACCCTTGCGTACGGGGACGTGAACGTCGCCGCGGCGCCTGTCCAGGTGGGTCTGACCGGATCGCAGCTCGCCCTCGCGGGGGAGGAGGTCAGGGAGCGATACCTGCCGCCGCTGATCGAGGGGCGGGAGACCGTGGCGATCGCGCTGACCGAGCCGGGCTCCGGCTCCGACGCCTCCGCGATGCGCACGGTGGCGAACCCGGTGGGGGATGGCTGGCGGCTGAGCGGGGAGAAGACCGCCATCACCTGGGCGATGAACGCCAGCAGTGTTGTGGTGTACGCGCGCGAGCCCGGTACGACCGGTGCGCGCGGGGTGAGCGCCTACCTGGTGCCGATGGACGCCGAGGGTCTTACACGCCATCACCTCGCTGGCATGGGCTGCCTTCCGCTCGGGTGGGGCACGCTGCACTTCGACGACGTCTTCGTCCCGTCGACGTACCGTATCGGCGAGCATGGCGCGGGTTTCCGCGCCGTGATGAGCCATTTCGACTTCAGTCGTGCGGCGCTCGGCCTGCTCTGCCTCGGTGCCGCCAGGGCCAGTCTCGACGAGGCGCTCGCCCACTCGCAGCAGCGCCGCGCCTTCGGCCGGCCGATCGCCGACTTCCAGGGCATCTCGTTCCTGCTTGCCGAGCAGGCCACCTACGTCGAGGCGGCCCGATGGATGTGCTACCGGGCGCTGTGGCTGCGCGCGAGTGGGCAGCCGCACACGGCGCAGGCCTCGATGAGCAAGTGGTGGCCACCGGTGGTGGCGAAGAACGCCATCGAGGCGGCCATCCGGGTGCACGGCAACCTCGGGTACGCCGTCGAGTTCCCGCTGCAGCAGCGCTATCGGGACGTGTTCGCCTACCTGATCGCCGACGGCACCGCCGAGATCCAGAAGAAGATCATCGCCAGGGAGGCCTACCGGCGCGGCGCCATCGTCTGGTGACACGGCTGACGGCTGACGGTCGATGCCCGGGTGGGACCTGTGGTCGCAGCGATGCTGTCTGTAGCTCCTGGCCTCCAGCCCCTCTGACCAGCGATGGCGACGAACATGGCGGACGTTGTGTGGAGAGTGCGTCTTGCGAAAATGGTCTAACCATTCTATTTTCGGCTGTGATCCGTGCCACGAGGAGGTCTCAGTGTCCGATACTCTCCCGACCGTCCACAGCCGCTATACCGACGAGCAGATAGCCGCCTTCTACGCGTCCGGGCACTGGCAGGCATCGAGCTTCTTCAGCGTGGCCACGGACAAGGCCCGCTCCGGTCACAGCCGCACCTTCGTCTTTGACGGGACAACCAGCCTCACCTACGGCGAGTTCCACGAGCGGACTGTGCGGCTGGCCGCGGGGCTTGCCGCCATCGGCATCGGACGAGGTGACCGGGTGGCCGTCCAGTTACCCAACTGGACGGAGTTCCCGCTGGTGGCCGCGGCGCTGTCCCGGATCGGCGCGATCACCGTGCCGATCATGCCGATCTACCGCGACGACGAGGTCGGCTATGTCCTCGACCACAGCGGTGCGGTCGCCGCGGTCACCGCCGACACCTTCCGGGGCTTCGACCACCGGGCGATGTTCCAGTCCCTGCAGGCCGGACGGGACCACCTCAAGCGGATCATAGTCGCCCGCGGGGAGGGTGGTGACCTCGCCGGGGCGACAGCGCTGGAGTCCCTCTTCGCCGAGGGTGACCCGTCCGATCTCGATGAGGCGCTCGGCCCGGACAGCTCACCGGATGACGGGTTCCTGATCGTCTACACCTCGGGTACCACCGCGCGCCCGAAGGGCTGCTTCCACACCTTCAACACCCTGCGGGCCAGTGCGGCGGCGATCGGTGCGAGCCTGCGCTACACCGCCGAGGACGTCCAGTTCGGCCCATCGCCCATCACACATAGCACCGGGCTGGTCACCAGTGTGGTGCTCCCCCTGCTGGCCGGAGCGAGCTCGCACCTCATGGAGGCGTGGGACCCGCAGGAGGGGCTGGCGCGGATCGAACGCCACGGCTGCACTGTGGCCGTCACGGCCACGCCGTTCCTGCAGATGCTGATGGCGGCCTACGACCCCGCCAAGCACGACCCCGCCAGCATGCGCGCCTGGGTCTGTGCCGGGTCACCGATACCGGGGGCCGTCGTGGAACAGGCCAGACAGGTGCTGCCGTGCTGCCGCACGCTGAGCCTCTACGGACGCTCCGAGAACTTCCTCACGACGATGTGCACGATCGAGGACCCGCCGGAGCGTGCCGTCCTCTCGGACGGCTCCGCGCTTGCCGGGGCCCGGGTCAGGGTCGTGGGGCCCGACGGTCTGGAGCTTCCTCGCGGCGAGGAGGGTGACCTCGCCTACAGGGGCCCCAGTCACATGATCGAGTATTTCCGTGACGAGGAGCAGACGGCCGCCCTGTTCACACCTGACGGCTTCTCCCGCAGCGGAGACCTGGGGCGTATGGACGCCGACGGCTTCGTCCGGGTCACCGGCAGAATCAAGGACATCATCATCCGTGGCGGGATGAACATCAGCGCCCGGGAGATCGAGGATCACCTGCTTACCCACCCGGCCATCGCGAGCGTGGCCGTCGTCGGCATGCCCGACGAGCGGCTCGGGGAGAAGGCCTGCGCGTTCGTCGTGCTGGCCCCGGGTGCCGACTCGCTCGCTCTCGACGACGTCACCGACTACCTGCGCGCACAGCGCGTGGCCGTCCAGAAGGTGCCCGAGCGGCTCGAGATCGTTTCGGCGTTGCCGATGACCGCCACGGGCAAGGTGCGGAAGCACGTCCTGCGCGCCGAGATCAGGCGAAGGCTTGTGGCGTGAGCGCGTCCGTCACCACGGGACGCACATGCGTTCGCTGCTGCGTGCGAGCGGCGGCTGTGAGCGCCCTGGACGGGACGTCGGCGCCCGTGCCTGCCGACGAGCTACGGCGTCGCTACGAGGAACTCGCCCGTCGGCACTCGGTCGAACTGCGGCTGTCCGCCGTGGTCGCCAGGGGAGGCGGAATCTCGGGCCTGATCGGCTCCGCCGCGGAACTCACCGCGAATCCGCTCTGGCTGATCGACCCGAGACGTCGACTGGTGTCCAGGTCCGTCGTCGCGCGCGGCTCCGACTTGCGGCCGCCTGACCTGGACCTGCTCCTCGGACCGTGCGGACCGGTCGACGTCGCCTCGGCGAAGCCGGTACTGATCCCCGCCCAGCCCGCCCGCGGCCTCGCCCGGCGGCACCTTCTGGTCCCGGTCGCCCGCGACCGGCGACTGTTCGCCTGGCTGGTCATGGCGGAGGTGGCGGCACGACTCGGTGCCGACGAAGCGAACCTGACCCAGCGGACCGCGTTCCATCTCGCGACGGAGTACGCGGTGCAGCGCCGGGTGGCGCGCGCGTCCTGGAACGCGCGCGCCGCGTTCGCCCGCCAACTGGTGCGCGGGTCCCAGACCGACGCCGACCTGCTCGCCTCAGCGGACTATCTCGGAGTACGCGCCGACGCCGGCCGCGTGCTCGTCTACATCGGCGACCATCCTTCGGACGAGCTCCGTGACGACGAGGTCCTCTCCGATCTGGTCGCCCGGGAGCTCGGCGTGGAGATACTGGCGGCCCGGGGCCGTGAGGGCACCATCCTGCTCGTCGAGGTTCCCGAAGGCGCCGCGAGCGTCGCGTTCGTGCACCAGGTGAAGCGCGTGATGTGGCACGCCATGGCCCGGTTGGGCGAGCCAGAGGCCATTGTCGGAGTGTCCGCCGTGTCCAGGCCCGACGGCCTCCAGCGGGCGTACCGCGAGACCCGTGAGGTCGTGCTGTGTATTGACCGCTTCGGGCGTCCACCCAACACGGTGATCGCCGTCGATGACCTCGGCCCCGCGCGCCTGTTCGTCGCGAACAGTGACATCGGGTCCGTGCGACGGTATGTGCACGACGTGCTGGGCGCGCTGCTGGGCGACGCCCCTGGCCTGGCCGACCTGCTGCGGACTCTTCAGTGCTTCTTCGCCACCGGCCGATCGGTGCGTGAGTCCGCCGCCCGCCTGGGGATCCACGAGAACACCGTCCGACTGCGGATGGCGAAGGTGCACGACCTCACCGGGCTCGACGTGGCCGCGAACGCGAACGATCAGCTCAGCGCCCAGACCGCGTTGCTGGTGCTGCGGCTGGAAGGCTGTCCGGCGCTCCCGCCGTTCGTCGAGTGCCAGGCGGACGCCGACCCGGAGCAGCCGGTCCGGGTGAAGAAGGACACCGCCTGATGCTCAGCGCCGCACGCCCATCGACCCGCACACCGGCGCCGTCCAGCGCAGTGCCCTGGACTCACTGAGCAGCCGGTCCCAGCCGGCGCTGACGTTCGCGGGGAAGGGCCGAGGCCTCCGCTCCTCCAGGCCCACGTGCACGAGCACGATCTCCACCGTGCAGGCCAGTCGCTCGCGGGACTGATCGACCAGAAACGACATGAGGTGGACCACCTTGTCCGAGAGATCCAGCACCCGCGTGTGCCCGGAGAAGGCGTCGCCGGTCTGCAGCTCCGACAGGTAACGCAGGTGGTGCTCAGCGGTGAACAGGGTCATTCTCCGGTCGAGCCGGTAGGCCTGGTCGATCCCGACGGCATGGCAGAGCCGATCGGCGCTCTGGGCGCCGGCGTCAAGGTAGTGGCGGATGTTCATGTGCCCGTTGAAGTCGATGAACTCCGGCTCGACCTTCGCCTCGACCAGCGCCGGGAGCTGCGTGACCTGATCCCAGGTGGGTGCCTGCGTCGTCGGAGACATCATGGTCCGACTCTATGGTCGGCCGGCACCGGGGCGGATCGCGGCGACTGTCGGTTTCCACAGCGCGTGGGTCGCGTCCGGGCGTCCCCGCTGGACCAACCACCAGTATTTGGTCATTCCATTGGTCGAAAGTGTGCCCGGTCTGCGAGACGATGCGGCGGTGAACTCCGACCTCACTCTTGGCGTCGCCGTCAACGACGAGCTCCTCGCGGCCGCTCCGGCGGCGCGCCGGGCCATCCTCGACCACCTGGCCGACGCCGGCCTCGACCATCTCACAGTCGGTGACCACATCAGTTTCCATGGCGGCACGGGCTTCGACGGGATCGTCGCCGCGACGACCGCGCTCGCGTCGCATGACACCCTCAAGGTGCTGATCGGCGTCTACCTGGCGGGCCTGCGCCATCCGATGGCCACAGCCCGCTCGCTCGCGACGCTGACCCAGGTCGCGCCCGGCCGGCTGATCCTGGGAGTCGGAGTCGCCGGGGAGGACCGCGCCGAGGTCAGCAACATGGGCGTCGACCCGGCGACCCGCGGTCGCCGCATGGACGAGACCCTCGGGCTGCTGCGCCGGCTGGCGACAGGTGAGGCTGTCGACCATCGGGGGCGGTTCTTCCAGCTTGAGAACGCGCGGATCCTTCCTGCCCTTGAGCCCAGGGTTCCGATCCTCATCGGAGGCGCGGGGGAGGTGGCGGTGCGGCGGACGGCCGCGGACGGCGACGGCTGGCTCGGGATGTGGTGCTCGGCCCGCAGATATGCCGCCACCCACCAGCAAATCCTGGCTGCGTGTTCCGCGGCCGGCCGGCCCGCGCCCACCTTCGCGGGGCTCAACGTCTGGGTCGGTTTCGGCCGTGACGCCGCGACCGCGAGGGCGGCGCTGGGGGAGCGGATGTCACACCTCTACAACCTGCCCGCCGAGAAGTTCGCGCACATCAGCGCGGCCGGCACGCCGCGGGACGTCGCCGGGTTCCTCACTCCCTACGTTCAGGCGGGTGCGCGGACGCTGACCCTGATACCCGTCGCCGACACGGTGCACGCGGCGATCGAGCAGGCCGCCGAAGTCCGGGATCTGCTCCGCGGCCAGGCGGTCGAAGCCCCGTGACCAACCGGCAAGGCCGCGACCGAAACCGCGCGACATCGGTCGCTTCGCCCCGGCTCGCTGGGAACGAAGAACGCCGGAAATCGGGCCCGTCACGGTCCGTCCGGGGTCAGGCCTGACGGGAGAACGGCCGTCAGCGTCCGGCTGGAACGCCGGCCAGGCGGCCTGCCTTCTCGGCGATGTCCTTCCGGAGCACATGCTTCTGGATCTTCCCGGTCGCCGTCATCGGCATCGCTTCGAGTATCTCCAGATGCTCCGGTGTCTTCTGGAGCGCGATTCCCCGCTCCTGGAGGTACTCCTTCAGCGATGCCAGGGTGGGCGGGCTCCCGGGGTCAGCGGGGACGATGTAGCAGCACGCGCGCTCACCGAGTCGTTCGTCGGGCATCGCGACCACCGCGACGGAGTGGATTGCCGGGTGCGCGGCGAGGAGATCCTCGATCTCCCGGACGCTGATGTTCATCCCACCGCGGATGACGATGTCCTTGGTCCGGCCGGTGACGCGCACGAACCCGTCGGCGTCCATGACTCCGAGGTCGCCCGAGCGGGAGAACCCGTCGGGAGTGAACAGCGCGGCGGTGTCATCGGGTCGGCCGAGGTAGCCGAGCATGTGTGACGGGCCCTTGTAGGCGATGTCGCCCTCGGTACCCGCCGGGACTGGTTCGCCAACCAGGTCGACGATCCTGACCTCACTGAACGGCAGTGCCGACCCGTCGGAGGTCAGTGCCCGCTCCGGGTCGTCGTCCACCGTGCAGGTGGTGGTCGTGAGGTTCTCGCTGCGTCCGTACAGGCTCAGGACTCGTGTGTCCGGGAACAGCGTCCGGGCGCGCTCGACGATCGAGCGGGGGATCGGGGCGCCCGCGGACACCCAGACGCGCAGGCACGAGGCGTCGTGGCGGTCCGGATCGTAGGCGTCAAGCGCCATCTGGAGGAAGGTCGTGGCGGCGACCGTCACCGAGCACCGGTACCTGGCGATCTCGGCCAGGCCCCGTACCGGTTCCCATTCGGGCATGACGTGTGTGGCTCCGCCGTGCAGGAGGGGGAGCAGCACACTGGTGACGAGGCCGGTCGTGTGGGTGATCGGCGACGGGCCGAACTGTACGTCCCGCTCGGTGTAGCCGAACGCCTCGCCGAGCGCGCGGGCACCCGACGCATAGGTGTTGAACGTGTGCAGGCAGCCCTTGGGGCGGGCGGTGGTTCCGGATGTGTAGACGATGACGAACGGGTCGTCCGGGCCCACCGGTGAGCCCAGCCGGGCCTCCGCGAGCGACGGCTCGATGTCGGCGCTGACCGCGCTCAGCGGAAGCACGTCGGCACCTGAACCTGGGCGGTGATCTTCCGACGCGAGTGCGGCGGTGTCGTCGCGAAGCACCACGATCGAATGCAGCGCGGGTCGCTCGGCCGCGAGATTCCGGAACATTCCCAGATGGTCGAATCCCTTGAAGGTGGAGGCTGTGAACACCACCTTCACGTCCGCGTCATCGAGTACATGACCGACCTCGTCGCGGCGGTAGATCGGCATGATGGGCACCGCTACGGCGCCCAGTCGGGCGATCGCCGCGACGATGACGGCGAATTCGGCCCAGCTGGGCATCTGAACCGCCACCCGGTCGCCGGCCCGCACCCCGCGTGCCCGCAGACCGACAGCGAGGCGAAGCGAGATCTCGTGGGCTTCGCGGTAGGTCATCGAGACCTTGCCGTCGGTGATGAAGGTCTTGCCCCCTAATGCGCCCGCCTGCCGAGCGAGCACGTCCCCTAAGGTCTCCTTTCCCCAGTAGCCCGAGGCGTAGAAGCGTTCTACCTCAAGTTGATCATAGCGGTCGCTGACGGTGGGAATGCCCATGGGAGTCATCGAGTCATCCTGGAAGGTCGCGATCGGGCGCGGTGGATGGGGTACTGGCGCTGGCGCCGGAGGACGGATTGGTGCTGGCCGGGCCGTGTGGTCGCAAGTTATAATGGTCTGGCCAAATGTGCAATCGTCTTCCTCCGGCGGGGTGCGCCAGCCTGTCCCGTCTGGCGCGAGGGGTGCCCGCGACGGCCAGGGAAGGGGTCGGGTGGCGTGGCTGGCGGGAAGGAGCACGCTCCGCGTTGCCGCCGTTGCCATAAGTGACCGCCGGCGGGTGAGGGTTCGCCGGTGACGGTGAGGTGTCGGATGTCGCGAGCAGAAGCTGCCGCCCTGGCCGCCCGTCGCCACCTTGACGTTAAGGTCATACCATTTTATCGTTCCGAAACTCCAGGTGGGGGCATGATCGGAGGGATGTCAAAGTGCGGCGCATCGGGTACGAACAGACATTTGTCGCCGCGGAGAGCGCACTCCGCTCAGCGACGTCCGTTTTTCGCATTAATGTCCCTTTACCTCGCTTTGGCGTGTCTGACCCCGAGCAGGTCCTGCAGGCGCTGACCGAGGCGTCCGCCGCGGTGCGGGCCTCCACCGGCTCGCGGCCGGGACTGACCGAGGCGGCCGAGATCGCCGAGAACGAGCTCGCCTCGGCGCGGCTGGAGCTCATCAGCTGGATGGCCCTTCGCGGCCGCGCGATCCATGCTCTTCTCGCTCGGTCGCTGCATCGGCTCCGTACGGCGACGACGGTCGCCGAGCTCACCGACCTCATTCCGAACCTCACCGCCGAGCTTGGCTACGACCGAGTCCTGTTCTCCTGGATCCGGGATGGCCGGTGGGTTCCCTGCGCCGCCTTCACCCGCACGGACCCGGGTGAGGCGGCCGCCATTGTCACCGCCGGTGGCAGCCCGGCCTTCCGGCGTGTTCACGGCCTGCTTGAGGAAGAAGTCGTGCGGACTTGTTCGACAATTCTGGTCCACGATGTCCAGGGCAACCCGCGTGTGCACGCTCAGTTGCTCGCGGTCACGCACTCGCGGTCCTACGTCGCCGCGCCGCTGGTTTTCCACGAACAGGTCGTGGGATTGCTGCATGTGGACCGCAACACCGAGACGGGCGCGATGGACGGGTTCGATCGCGACCTGCTCGCTCTGCTGTCCTCAGGACTCGGACTCGCTTTGGAGCGGGTCCGGACGCTGCGGGATCTGGAAACCGTCCGCGAGACTGTAGAAGGCCACACCGCGATGCTGCATGATCTGATGGGGCGACTCGGCCGCGAGCAGGACCACTTTGTGAGTGACCCCTGTGGGGCGACGCGTCCCGCATCGCTGGCGGACGGATACTCCAGGTCGCCGCACGACCAGGACGGGCGTGAGGCCGTGAGCGTCTCGCGCCCGTATCCGTGTCTGTCGGAGCCGCCGGACGCCGATGCCTGGCGCGCCGAGTTGACCCGCAGGGAGGAGCAGGTCCTGCGCCTGGTCGCGGAAGGATTGACCAACGCCCAGATCGGCGAGCGGCTTTTCGTCACCGAGGCCACCGTCAAAACGCATGTCAAGAGCGTTCTGCGCAAGCTCGGTGTGGCAACCCGCTCCGAGGCCGGGGCCACCTACCATCGCGGTCGGGGCCGGTCTCTCGAGCTCGCGGTGACCGGCCACCTAGCGGGGCAGAAATCCCACCCCTTCGGGTGATGTGGACCACGTTCCACAGGGTCATCATGGGTGGCGCTGGCTCTGGGGTTTCCTCCCCGTCCAGCTTTCGAAGATGACGGCTTCGCTGCCTTCCTGGGGTGGAGGGGGCGCGCTCGATCTCATTCCGCGTGCATGTCACCCAGTCGTTCCCACAATCACGAACTGAGGGAGTCCTCTTGCGTGTCCGCCGTTCTTCGATCGTGGTCGGTCTGGTCGGCCTTGTCCTCCTGGTGGTCGCCGTGCTCACCAGGTTCGTGGTGTTACCCGCCGGGCAGAAGTTACCGAAGAGCACCGATGTGTCTGTCCAGTACACCGGAACCGGAACGTTCCTCGACGCGAACGCGCTCGCGGCCGGGGACATGGAGCACGCGCTCGCGAAGGACGTCCCCGTCAGTATCGATCGGCGTACCTACGTGAAATCGGTACACGGGGACCATGCGATTGTCGGCGACGATGTCACGGTTCGGGCGGGTGGCCCCCCGCAGACGAATCGGCACACCTATGCGCTGGACCGCACGAGCCTGGCCGGCGTCGCGTCCCCGGACGGGACCGTCGTCGAGCCGACGAGCGGTTCGCTCCCGGTCGCCTGGCCGATCGGGCCGAGCCCCTCAGCGCAGTACCAGTTGTACGACACCGCCACGCAGCGGGGCTGGCCCGGGAAATACCTTGGCGCAGGCTCCACAGACGGCCGTTCCACCTACCGTTTCACCTATGTCGCCGATGCCGCGTTGAAGGATCCCACGGTGGTGAAGTCGCTGCCCGCGGCGCTGCCCAAGGGTCTGTTGTCCTCGCTCTCGCCGCTGCTGGCCACGGAGACCGCCGGCAGGCTCACCGCCGCGCTGCCGTCACTGCCCGCGAACGTACCGATCAGCTACACCGCGCGGACGACAGTGGTGGCGGTGGTCGACCAGCAGACCGGGCTGGTCGTGGACACCACCCAGGATCAGCGGATCATCGCCAGCGTCGCCGACGCCGGCAGGGCCATCCAGTTGCTGCCGGTGATGTCGGTGAAGGTGAAGCTGACGTCCGCCTCGGTCACGGAGCTCGCGGACAAGGCGGCCTCGGGCGGGAGACTTCTGATCCTCATCGGTGTCGTCGCGCCTCTCGCCCTCGCGGCTGTCGGGCTCCTGCTCATCATCGTGGCTGTCATCCGCCGCACCAGGACCGCCGCGAACCCGTCGGCCGCGGGCGCCGCGTCCGACCGGCCCACGGCGCCCGCGGTGAAGGAAAGCGTGCGCGC
This sequence comes from Frankia canadensis, assembly GCF_900197875.1. Taxonomy (GTDB): domain Bacteria; phylum Actinomycetota; class Actinomycetes; order Frankiales; family Frankiaceae; genus Frankia; species Frankia canadensis. The sequence goes on from NZ_FZMO01000112.1 coordinate 100,101, forward strand.
CGAGGCGGATCGGGACTGAGGTGTCGCCCGCCCGGGTCGCGAGCGCGACCGCGTCCGCGGGCGAGGGACCAGGCGGCCCGTCCGCCGTGGCGGGACCAGGTGCCGTGCCCGCCGGTGACGGGCCGCGGGCCTGGTCCACCGACCGGCGGTCAGGCACCGGCGAGCCCGTTCGCCGTCCGCACGATGTTCACGATGCCGCGCATGATCTCGGTGAGGCCGTAGTCCTTCGGAGTGAAGACCGCGGCGACGCCCAGCGCCGTCAGCGCCTGCGCGTCGGCGGGCGGAATGATGCCGCCGACCACCACCGGCACGTCGGCGAGCCCGGCGTCCCGCAGCCCGTCGAGCACCTCGGGGACCAGGTTCATGTGCGACCCGGACAGCACCGACAGCCCGACCACGTGGACGTCCTCCTCGACCGCCGCGGTGACGATCTGCGCCGGCGTGAGACGGATGCCCTGGTAGACCACCTCGAAGCCCACGTCGCGCGCCCGCACCGCGATCTGCTCGGCGCCGTTCGAATGTCCGTCCAGGCCGGGCTTGCCGACCAGCAGCCGCAGGCGACGTCCAAGCCTCTCGCCGGTGCGGCTGACCAGGCCGCGCACCTCGGCCAGGTCGTCACCGCCCGAGGCGGTGGACACCCCGGAGACACCGGTGGGGGCGCGGTACTCGCCGAACACCTCCCGCAGGACGCCGGCCCACTCCCCGGTCGTCACCCCGGCGCGGGCGCAGGTCAGCGTCGCCGGCATCAGGTTGACGTCGGACTTCGCGGCCTCCCGCAGGCCCAGCAGCGCCTCGTCGACCCGCACCGCGTCCCGGCCCGCGCGCCAGGCCGCGACCTGCTCCCGGGCCGCCTGCTCCCCCGCCGGGTCGACCGTCTGGACCGCCGCGTCCATGTCGGCGAGCAGCGGGTTCGGCTCGGTCTCGGTGAAGCGGTTCACCCCGACCACGACGTCCTCGCCGGACTCGATCCGGGCCCGCCGGGTCGCCTGCGAGGCCACCAGCCGCGACTTCATGTAGCCGCTCTCGACCGCCGCGATGGCCCCGCCCATCGCCTGCACCCGGTCGATCTCCTCCGTCGCCGCGGCGACGAGCTCGTCCACCCGTGCCCTGACGACCACCGAGCCCTCGAACAGGTCCGGGTACTCCAGCAGGTCCGTCTCGTGGGCGAGGATCTGCTGGATGCGCAGCGACCACTGCTGGTCCCAGGGGCGCGGCAGGCCCAGCGCCTCGTTCCACGCCGGCAGCTGCAGGGCCCGGCAGCGGGCGTCCTTCGACAGGGTGACGCCGAGCGCCTCCAGCACGATCCGGATCACGTTGTTCTCCGGCTGCGCCTCCGTCAGCCCGAGGGAGTTGACCTGCACGCCGTAGCGGAACCGCCGGTGCTTCGGGTCCGTCACGCCGTAGCGGGTGCGCAGCAGGTCGTCCCACAGCGCGACGAACGCGCGCATCTTGCACAGCTCCTCGACGAAGCGGACACCCGCGTTCACGAAGAACGACATCCGGGCGCACACCTCGCCCATCCGCTCCGGCGGCACCTGGCCGGAGGCGACGACCGCGTCCAGCACCGCGATCACGGTGCACAGCGAGTACGCCAGCTCCTGCACCGGCGTCGCGCCGGCCTCCTGCAGGTGGTAGCTGCAGATGTTGATCGGGTTCCAGCGCGGGACCTCGGTCACCGTGTAGGCCACGACGTCCGTGATCAGCCGCAGCGACGGGCCGGGCGGGAAGACGTACGTCCCGCGCGACAGGTACTCCTTGATGATGTCGTTCTGCGTCGTGCCGGTCAGCTCCGCGGGCTGCGCGCCCTGCTCCTCGGCCACCACCTGGTAGAGCGCGAGCAGCCACATCGCGGTGGCGTTGATCGTCATGGACGTGTTCATCCGACCCAGCGGAATCTGGTCGAACAGCGCCCGCATGTCACCCAGATGTGCGACGGGCACGCCGACCTTGCCGACCTCGCCGCGCGCGAGGACGTCGTCGGGGTCGTACCCGGTCTGCGTCGGCAGGTCGAAGGCCACAGACAGACCCGTCTGTCCCTTGGCCAGGTTGCGGCGGTACAGAGCGTTGCTCTCGGCCGGGCTGGAATGTCCCGCGTAGGTCCGGATGATCCATGGCCGATCCCGCTCGCATCTCGCGGATGGCGCCACAGTGACCCGCGAGGGCGGATCGGTGGGCGGCGGCTCCGTGGTGGACGGCTCTGTGAGCGACGGCTCTGTGGGCGACGGCTCTGTGGGCGACGGCTCGGGCATGTCAGCCGCTGTTCCGCTGCGTTGTGCGCTGTGCCGCGCTCGTGGCGGAGGCGGCCGTGCTCTGCGCGCGGATCTCTGTCCAGTCCGCGTCGGTCAGTGTCGCGAGTTCCGCGAAAGTGCCCGGGCCGGCGAGCATCTGGCCGCCGTCCATCGCGATCGTCTGGCCGGTCAGGTAGTCGCAGGCATCCGACAGCAGGAAGATGACAAGGTGGGCCAGTTCCGCGACGGTGCCGGGGCGTCCCGCCGGGATCCGGTCGGTCTGGGTCGCCCCGCCCGAGCTCCTGTCCGTGGGATTGAGCATCGCCCAGGCGTAGTCGGTCGGGATCGGCCCGGGCGCGATGGCGTTCACCCGGATGCGGTGCCGGGCCCACTCCGCCGCCAGCGACATCGTCATCGCGTGGACGGCGGCCTTGGCCATCGCGGCCGGCACGACGAACGCCGAACCCGACCAGACCCAGGTCGTCAGGTTGGACAGGACGCTGCCGGGCAGGCCGCCCGCGATCCAGCGCCGGGCCGCGGCCGTGGTGGTGAAGTACGACCCGTCCATGATCGTGCTGGTCACGGCCTCGAAGGCGCGCGGGCTGAGATCTTCGGTGCGGGCGATGAAGTTCGCCCCCGCGTTGTTGAGGACGCTGGTGAGAGGCCCGTGCTCGGCCCAGAGGGCCCCCATCGCCTCGTCCACCCGGTCGAAGCGGCGGATGTCGACGACGTCCACGTGCACCCTGTCGGGCTTCCCGGCGGACGCCTCCTCGGCGGCCTCCCGCAACACGCTTTCGCGCCGTCCCCACAGGTGGACGTCCGCGCCGTGCGCGACGAGATGACCGGCGAGGCCCCGGCCGAGTCCGGTACCGCCGCCGGTGATGAGGACGCGCTTGCCGGCCAGCGCGTCGCTGGCGAACGGTGACGGCGACGGCGGTGCCGACTGACCTGTCATCCCGCTTCCCTCAGTTGCCGCGGTAGGTGGAGAAGTCGGGAGCGCGCTTCTCGTTGAAGGCGGTGATGCCCTCCTTGGCCTCCGCGGTCTCGCCGAACATCCGCAGGCTGGAGTAGGCCATCTGGCCGATGCCGGCGAAGTGCTCGGTGTCGGTGTTGAAGGACTGCTTGAGGACCTTCAGGGCGGTGGGGGAGAGGCGCAGGATCTCGTCCGCCCACGACCGGACTTCCTTGCGGAGCTGGTCGGCCGGGACGACCTTGTTGACCAGACCCCACTCGTACGCCTGCTGTGCCGAGTACTGCCGGCAGAGGAACCAGATCTCTCGCGCGCGCTTCTCCCCGATCGCCCGGGCCATCAGGCCGGTGCCGAAGCCGGCGTCGAAGGAGCCGACACGCGGGCCGTTCTGGCCGAACTTGGCGGTCTCCGCGGCGAGAGTCAGATCGCAGAGCAGGTGCAGCACGTGGCCACCGCCGATGGCGAAGCCATTGACGGCCGCGATCACCGGCTTGGGCACGTCGCGGATGACCCGGTGCAGGGAGTCGACCTCGAACAGCCCGCTGGCCGACGGGCCGTAGTCGCCGGTCTCCATGCGCTGCTTCTGGTCGCCGCCGGTGCAGAACGCCTTCTCCCCGGCGCCGGTGAGGGCGATCACGCCCACGTCGTCGCTGCCCCAGGCCCGCTTGAAACCGAGAACCAGTTCGTCGACCGTGCGGGCCCGAAAGGAGTTGTAGCGATCCGGCCGGTTGATCGTGATCCAGGCGAGGCCGTTCTCGACCTCGTACGTGACGTCAGTGAAGTCGTCCATCGACCATGGGTCCTCTCTCGCGGTTGCCGCGCTGGCCGCGGCCCGGACCCTCGCGCGCGGCGCGGGGATGAGGGTGGGCCGGTGGCATCGGCAGATGATCGTTAAGGTCAACTTTTAGGACTGACCATTGGCAGACTTTACGCAGGAGGGCCAGGCCCAATCAACTGGTCGCACTGGGCCTCGAAGCGTTGCCTGGTAGACGTACGACGGGCTGCGGCTGTGGGCGAACTCGAAGATCCCCGTGCCCGCTGTGCCGTCCCAGCTGAAGGCGGTCAGCCGGTCGGTCAGCGCCGTGTCCAGAGTGCGGGGGGAGACGGTCCCGTCGAGCGGATAGACGTCGTGCTCGACATGGTCCCGCCCGCGTGGCCGGCCGTGCTGGCCGCCGTAGCCGCCACCGGCCAGGAAGCCGCCGCCGGCCGACGCGTCGCAGTCGATGAGACAGGTCCGCCCGGAAGCCGTCGTCACCTCGACGGTGCCCGAACGCAGGTCGAGCTCGCCGTTGAACCGCAGGTCGTGACGTACGTCCACGATCGGGTCGAGGCCGCCGGCACCGCCGCCCGCGCCGGTCCCGCCGGCGTGCATCACCGAGCCCTCGAGCAGGATGCGCCCGCCACGACGGTCCTCGACCAGCAGGAAACCGACGGAGCGGTCGGGGAACTGGGCCTGGAACCAGAGGTGCAGACCCTGCCCCCCCGACATGGTGCGTACGCCACGGGACCGGTCACGCTGGCCGTACCAGCCGTCGACCTGGGTCCTCACGCCGCCGACGGTCAGCCAGCCGTGGTGCAGACCGGACTGGACGAGGTGCTCGAACCTGGTCGGCGTGGAGTCGTCGCTGTTGTGCACCTCGACGTCACCGACCCAGGCCGGCGTACGTGCCCGCCAGGTGAGGTCGAACGCCAGCCCGCTCGGGTTGTCGTCGAGAACGAGCCGCCAGGCGCGGTTCGCCTCGAGCATCTCGAAACGAAACGGCCCGCCGCCGCGCCAGTCCGTCGCGTCCAGCTCGGTCGACCAGCGCAGGTTGTGCTGCTCGGCTCCGGCCACGACGACCGTGAAACCGTCGATCACGTTGCGGGTGGGGTAGAGCCCGCAGCCGAGCACGATCGACGGGCCGGTGCGGTCCACCGGGTGGGCGTTGAACATGAAACGGTCGAAGAACCGGTCGGGCAGGTCGTTCGCCGCGGCTGTCCGCGGCGTGACGAGATCGTCGTGGAACTCGGTGTCGCTCACTGTGCCTCCTTCGATCCGGGACGGGCCTGCTGGAGAGGAGGCAGCCCGGCGGTGCGGTGCGCCGCGTCGAGGAAGGAGCGGACCAGCGCGGGGTCGGTGTAGTAGGGGTCGCCGGAGCCCGTCCCGGCCCGCCGGCGGCTGTACTCGTACAGCGCGGCCAGCTTCCACAGCGCGAGCGTGGTGTACCAGGTCAGCCTCGACAGGCTGGGCCCGCCGAGGTCGCGGCCGGTGCGTTCGGCGTAGCGGGCGCCGAGTTCGGCGCGGCTGGGGTATCCGCCCTCGAGCTGCGCCGTCCCGAGCAGCTGGGTGGGGGTGAGCGGCTCGCCCGGCTCCGGCACGGACGCGAGGAAATAGCCGACGTCGAACAGAGGGTCGCCGATGGTCGCGAGTTCCCAGTCGAGCACGGCCGCGACCCGGCCCGGCGGGCCCGGCTCGATGATCACATTGCCGATGCGGTAGTCGTTGTGCACGATCGAGGCGCCTGACTCGGCCGGCGCGTGGTCGCGAAGCCACGCCTCGGCCACGGTGAACTCCGGCGGCAGCGCGCCGTGCGCGTCCGCGACCAGCCGGCCGAGCCGCCGGACATGGCGCGCGTTGAACCCCTCGGGCCGGCCGAGATCGTCCAGGTGCCTGGCACGCCAGTCGACCGCGTGGAGTTCGGCCAGAGTGTCGATGAGTGCTTCGCCTATCTCCCGGCGGGTGGCGGGGGTGTCCAGCGGGGTGGGGGTCGACGTGGTGACGACCGGCCCGCCGGTGAAGCTCATGGCGTAGAAGGGCACGTCGAGCACCTCGCCCGCCCGCGCGGTCGCGAGGACCGCGGGCACCGGGACCGGCGAGTCGCGCAACGCGGCCACCAGCCGGGCCTCGCGCAGGACATCGTGTCCGCCGGGCGGCACCGGGGGCGGCGGCGGGCGGCGGATGACGAGCTGGCGGGCGCCGTGGGAGACCAGGTAGGTGAGGTTGGAGTGGCCGTCGCCGATGCGCCGGGTGCTCACCGGCCCGTCGCAGAGGCCACGCTCAGCGAGGAAACGCTCGAGCCGCGAGCGGGTGGCCGCGTCCCAGTCCCATTCCGGTGCGGTGACGTCACCCGCCGCGGCGGCGCCCGGGTGCAGGTCTCGTGGCGGGCTCGTCGCCGCCGCGAGCTCGCTCATCGGCCGGTGAAGACGGCCGGGCGCTTCTCCTTGAACGCCGCGAGCGCTTCGGGCATGTCCTCGGTGCGGGTCAGCAGCGCCTGGCCGCGGTTCTCCAGCTCCAGAGCCGCGGCATAGGAGGTGATCTCCAGGTTGCGCTGGATGGCCCGCTTGGACAGTCGGACTCCGCCCGGTGAGTTCGCGGCGATCAGCCGGGCTGTCGCCAGGGTCTCCGCGAGCAGTGACTCGCTGGGCACGACCCGGTTCGCCAGCCCGATGCGCGCGGCCTCCTCGGCCCCGACCAGTCGACCCGTGTACCCGATCTCGGCCGCCCGGCCCGGCCCGATCAGCCGCACAAGATTGAAGGAGGTGCCGAGCTCGCCGATGGACAGGCCGACCCGCACGAACGCGGCGCTGAACTTCGCGGTGGGCGCCGCGTAGCGGATGTCGGCGGCCAGCGCCAGGGCGAGGCCACCACCGGTGGCGGGGCCGTGGACCGCGGCGAGGACGGGGAAGGGCAGATGCCGGATGGCCTGGATGCCCCCGGTGGCGGTCTCCTGGAACGCGAGGAACTCGCGCACGCCCATCCTGGTGATGACGTCGATCTCGTCGAGGTCGAAGCCGGCGCAGAAGGCCCGGGTTCCCGCGCCGGTGAGGACGAGGGCCCGCAGACCGCTGTCCCGCAGCGCCAGAGCGGCCGCACCGAACTCGTGGAACATCGTGACGGTCTGGGAGTTCATCCGCTCCGGGCGGTTGACGCGCAGGACCGCGATGGCGCCGTCGAGCACCTCGATGGCGAGTGTCTCGAACTCGGGCAGCGCCAGGGCGGCGACGCTCGGCGCCGCCTCCCTCGGCGCCGCCTCCCCCGGTAAAGCTGTCCCGTTCACTGTGCTGGCCACGGTGTCAATCTCCTCTGAAGACAGGCGTGCGCTTTTCACGGAAGGCGGCCAGTGCCTCGGGCATGTCCTGGCTGCGGGTCAGCAGCGCCTGACCACGGTTCTCGAGCTCGAGCGCGGCCGCGTAGGAACCGACCTCGAGGTTGGCCTGCAACGCCCGCTTGGACAACTGCACGCCGCCGGGCGAGTTCGCGACGATCTGCTCGGTGAGGCGGAAGACGTCGTCCAGCAGGCCGCCGGACTCGCTCACCTGGTTGACGAGCCCGATGTGCTCGGCTTCGCGCGCGTCGACCAGGCGGCCCGTGAAGCAGATCTCGCTGGCGACAGCCGGCCCGACCAGCCGGGTGAGCAGCCAGGAAACCCCCAGGTCCCCGGCCGACAGCCCGATGCGCACGAACGCCGCGTTGAACTTCGCCTCCGGCGACGCCAGCCGGATGTCCGCCGCGAGCGCGAGCGAGAGCCCGCCGCCGGCGGCCGGACCGTTGACGGCCGCGACGACCGGCACCTTCAGTGATCGGATCGCCAGCAGCGCCCGCGCCGCGCGCTCCTGCTGGTCGAGCATGCCCAACGCGCCCAGACCGGGTAGTCCGTCGGCGGCGGCCAGGTCGAAGCCCGCGCAGAAGGCACGGCCGGCACCGGTGATGACCAGGACCCGCGCGCGGCTGTCCGCGTCGAGCCGCCGGGCGAACGCCTCCAGCTCGACGAACATCGTGTCGGTCATGGCGTTGTAGCGGTCCGGCCGGTTCAGCGTGAGCAGCACGACGCCCGGCCGCGGTTCGTCGGTCAGGAAGGTCTCGTAGGTCGGCGTCGTCATCTGTCCGCCTCCTGTCATCGGTGACGAGCGGTTCGTCGAAGGTGAGTGGCCCAGTGGCCTAGTGGCCCCGGGAGCGCGGCCGGGGCGGGACATCTGGCGGATCCGCTCAGGCGAAGCGGGGCCGCCGCTTGTCGACGAACGCCCGGATGCCCTCGGCCGCCTCGCCGGTCTCGAACAGTTCCTGCTCCTGTTCGACCTCGTAGCGGAACCCCTCGGCGAGGGGGAGGTCGCCGGCGGCGTCCACGGTGCGCACGACCGCGAGCTGTGCGGGCAGCGACGGGCCGATCAGCTCCGCCGCCAGGGCCAGCGCGCCGCGCTCGCCGCCGCCGTCCTCGTCGACGAACCGGTCGACAAGCCCGATCGCCTGGGCCTCGCTGGCCGGCACCCGGCGAGCGGTCAGCATGATGTCGAGCGCGTGCGAACGTCCGACGAGGCGGGTCAGCCGTTGGGTGCCGCCGGCTCCGGGGATCAGTCCGATCTTCACCTCGGGCAGGCCGAGCGCGGCCCGGGGGCCGGCGACCCGCAGCGTGCAGGCCATCGCGAGTTCGAGCCCGCCGCCCAGCGCCAGTCCGTCGATCGCGGCGATCGACAGGAACGGAGCCGCCGCGAACCGGTCGTTGACGGCGCGCATCAGGTCGCCGTAGGCGGTGAACGACGCGGCGTCGATCGTGGCGAGGTGCTTGATGTCGGCGCCCGCGGCGAAGAAGCCGCGCAGGGCGGAGGTGACGACCACGACCTTGATGTCGCCCGCCGCTTCGGCGTGGTCGATGGCGCGGTGCAGACCCTCGAGCAGCGGCACGCCCAGAGCGTTGGCGGGTGGGCGGGCCATCGTGACGACCTGGATGCCCGGCGCGTGCGTCCGCCACGTCACGACCTGGTCCGCCGCGTCGTTCATCCCGGCTGGCTGGGCGGACGCCGTCGCCGCTGGTGAGGTGGGTACGGCTGGTGTGGTGGGCATTGTCATCAAGCCATCGTCAGGCCGCCGGAGACCGACAGCGTCTGCCCGGTGACGAAGCCGGCGCCGTCGGAGGCGAGGAACGCCACGGCGGGTCCGACATCCTCGGGGGTGCCCAGTCGCCGCATCGGCACCGCGCGCGTCATGCCGGCGATCACCTTCTCGGCGTCGGCACCTCCCTGGCCCCGCTGCGCGAAGGCACGCAGCGCCGGTGTGTCGGTCGGACCGGGGCAGACGGTGTTGACCGTGACGCCCTTGGTCGCGACCTCGCGGGCCAGCGTCTTGGTGAACGCGATGATCCCGCCCTTGGCGCCGGAGTAGACGGCCTCCAGGGAGGAACCCACCCGGCCGGCGTCAGAGCCGATGTTGATGACCCGGCCGAAACGGCGCTCGATCATCCCCGGCAGGACGGCCTGGATGACCCGCAGCGCACCCTTGAAGTTGATGTCGAGGATCTTGTCCCAGAACTCCTCGGTGGTCGCCACGAACGGCATGAAGTCGTCCCACCCGGCGTTGTTGACGACAACCTCGACGGGCCCGAGACCGGCCTCGACCGTCTCGACCGCCGCGTGCACGGAACCTGTGTCGGTGACGTTGATCTCGACGGGGATCGCGGTTCCACTCACCGCGGTGATCTCCTTCGCGGTGCGGGCCGCGACGTCGGCGTTCAGGTCGGCGACAGCGACCTGGAACCCGGCCTCGACCAGCGAGGCCGCGATGCCCCGGCCGATTCCCTGCGCTGCACCGGTGACGAGGGCAACACGGTTGGTCATGAACAACTCCTGTGAGTCCTGGGGAGTGGTGTGGTCGGTGGGCCGTCGGGAGCAGGGGTGACGCTCAGCAGACGACGCGGTGGTCGGCGGGCAGCGCGTGCCACGGGATCGGGCCGGCGACGATCGAGTGACTGGTGAGCCGGCGGCCCAGGGTGGCCTGGGCGTCCCGCGCCGCGTCGACCAGCGCGGGCAGGTCGACGCCGGTCTCCACGCCCATCTCGTGGAACATGCTGACCAGATCCTCGGTGGCGATGTTGCCGGTGGAACCGGCCGGGACCGGGCAGCCGCCGAGCTCGCCGAAGCTGGACTCGAAGCTGCCGCAGCCTGCTTCCAGCGCGGCGTAGGCGTTGGCCAGGCCCTGGCCGCGGGTGTTGTGGAAGTGCGCGGTGACCTCGACACCGGGTAGCCGGTCGAGCGCCGCGGCGAAGAACCGCCCGGCGTAGGCTGGGTTCGCCATCCCGGTCGTGTCGCCGAACCCCACCTCGACCGCGCCGGCCTGCGCGAACTGCTCGGCGAGGTCCAGCACCCGCTCCATCGGGACCGGCCCCTCGTAGGGGCAGCCGAAGGCGGTGGCGATGACGGCGCACAGCCGCAGGCCCTCGGTGCGGATCCGGGCGGCCATCACAGCCACGTCCGCCATCGTCTGCTCGACGGTCCGGTTGATGTTGCGCTGGTTGTGGGTCTGGGAGGCACTGACGAACAGCGCGACGGACTCGAACAGCCCACGGTGGCGCAGAGCGTTGTCGAGCCCGCGGCTGTTCGGGATCAGCACCATGCGCTCCACACCCGCGGGCAGATCGACTCCGCGCAGCACCTCGACCCCGTCGGCGAGCTGTGGGATGATGTCCGGTCGCACGAAGCTGGCGATCTCGATCCGGGCCAGCCCGGCGCGGCCCAGAGCGTTGATCAGTCTGATCTTGTCGGCGGTGGGGACGGTCTCCGGCTCGTTCTGGAAACCGTCGCGCGGGCCGACCTCGCGGATGTGTACCCGGCGCTGCTCGCCCGGGGTGGCGTTCGGGTAGACGGTCATCGGAGATCCTCCTGCTCCGTGAGGCTTCTGTGTAGCGACTCCTGATGCTGGGGCGCGGCGATCCGGATCAGGCGCCGAGCGCGTTCGGTCACCGTCTGCCCGGTCAGGAGGGCGACCCCGTGTTCGGTGACGACCGCGTCCACGTCGACGCGGGCGGTCGTGACCACCCGCCCGTGCAGCACGGGCGTGATCGTCGACTCGCCGCCCGACTCCGAGCGCAGCGCGATCACCGAGCGTGCCCCGGTCAGCGACGCCGCCCGGCTGAAGTCGACCTGGCCCCCGACCGCTCCGATGTGGACGCCGCGGCGGATCTCCGCGCCGACCTGGCCGAGCAGGTCAACCTCGATGGCGGAGTTGACCGAGACCAGCGACCGCAGACGGGAGAGCACCTCCGGGGCGTGGGTGTAGCTGGCCGCCCGGAACTCGACCGGGAAGTCGGCGAGCCGGTCGTAGAGGGACGTCGACCCGAGCGCCGCTCCGGTGACGACCAGACCTCGGTCGATCTCCTTGCGGGCGCCGGTCACCACGCCCTTCTCGACCAGGTCGAGCACGCCGTCCGTGATCATGCCGCTGTGGATGCCCAGGTCGGTGTGGGTGGCGAGGGCTTCGAGCACCGCCGCGGGAAGCGTTCCGACGCCGATCTGCACCGTGTCTGCGTCGCGGATGAGACCGGCGACATGTTCGGCGATGGCCCTGTCGACGGTGTCCGGTTCCCGGGGGACCGCCTCGAGCAGCGGGCGATCCGTCTCGACTGTCGCCGCGAACGCGTCGAGCGCGAGTCTGGGCGCGCCTCGGGTCGCGGGCATCCGGTGATTGATCTCGGCCAGCAGGAGCCGGGCGTGCGGCAGCGCGTCGGCGATGTACTCGACACCGATCCCCAGTGACACCATCCCGTCGGCATCCGGTGCCGAGACCTGCAGCAGGCCGACGTCGCAGGGCAGCATGCGGGTGGCGAACATCCGCGGGAGCGAGGAGTAGTGGCACGGCACGACATCGAGGCGACCGTGGCGGCTCAGGGACCGAAGCTCACCGAGCCCGCCGTAGGACAGGACTGTCAGCTCGTCTGGCAGCTCCCGGGTCAACCGCCCGTTCCAGGTCAGGCCGCAGAAGGCCCGCACGGGACCGATCGAGGCGATCTGGTCGAGCAGCGCGTCGACCAGCACCGATGGCTCCGCGCCCGCCTGTCCCCACCAGACGCCGTCGTCAGGCCGCAGGTATGACGTGAAGTCGATCATCCCGCGACCCGCTGGATCAGCGTCGCGGTGCCCAGGCCGCCGCCGCAGCACATCGTGACCAGCCCCAGCTCGACGTCGCGCCGCTCCATCTCGGCGAGCAGCGTGGCGAACAGGCGCGCTCCGGTCGCGCCGACCGGATGGCCGAGCGCGATCGCCCCGCCATTGACGTTGACCCGGTCCATGTCCGGCCGCAGCTCGGCTTCCCAGGCCAGCACCACAGAGCTGAAAGCCTCGTTGATCTCGATCAGGTCGATGTCGTCGATGGTCAGGCCGTTGCGTTCGAGCAGTTTGCGGGTGGCGGGGATCGGCCCGGTGAGCATGATGACCGGGTCGACGCCGACGGTCGTCTGATCAAGGACGCGGGCGCGAGGGGCCAGACCGTGCTCGGTGGCCGCGCGGGGCGACGCCAGCAGCACGCCGGCAGCCCCGTCGCAGATCGGTGACGATGACCCGGCGGTCACCCGGCCCTGCGCCGGGGGCCGGAAGACCGGCTTCAGGCCGGCCAGGATCTCGGTCGTCGTGCCGGGCCGGATCGTCTGGTCGCTCGCCCGGCGGGTGCCGTCCAGGTCGAGCGGAATCATCTCTCGCTCGAAGTGCCCGGCCTCGACCGCGGTGGCCGCCAGCGCGTGCGAGCGTGCCGCGAACTCGTCCATCTCGGCCCGCGAGATGCTCCAGCGGTCGGCGATCAGCTCGGCGCTCTCACCCTGCGGCACGAAGTCGTAGCGGTCGCGCAGCGCGGGCGGCCACGGGTCGCCGTAGAGCTCGGAGATCCGGGCGGGCGAGTCCATCGGAACGTGGTGCATGTGCTCGACCCCGCCGGCGAGGACGATGTCGTGCGTGCCGGACGAGACGAGGGCGGCGGCCATCTCCACCGCGGTCTGCGCGCTGCCGCAGCGCCGGTCGAGCACGGTGGCGGGCACCCGCGGCGGGTAGCCGGCCTGCAGCCAGGCGTTGCGGGCGATGTTGCGTGACTGTTCCCCGAAGGGGGCCGTGCAGCCGACCACGAGGTCCTCGACCACGTCCGGGGCGAGCCCGGCGGCGGTGAGCAGGGACGAGTAGACCGTGCCGAGCATCTCGTTCGGGTGGACGTCGCGGTACCAGCCGCGCTTGGGGTGGGAGCGGCCGATCGGTGTACGCAGTGCCTCGACGATCAGCGCGTCCCGCCCGGTCGAGGCGAAGGGGGAGTCGCCGTGCGCGCGAGAGGTCGGCATCTCACATCACCGTCCCGCCGTCGACGGCGAGCACCTGACCGGTGATGTAGGAGGCCGCGTCGGAGGCGAAGAACACGAAGCTGGCGGCGATTTCCGCGGGCTCGGCCCAGCGTCCGAGGGGCACCCGGGCCAGCGTGAGCGCGGCGAGCTTCTCGTTGCCCCGGATGTTCGCTGTCATCGAGGTCGCCGCGAGCGGCGCGAGCGCGTTCACGGTGATACGCCGCCGGGCGAGCTCACGGGCGAGTGACTTGGTGACTCCCAGGACACCGGCCTTGGCGGCACTGTAGTTGACCTGTCCGATCGTGCCGACCAGGCCGGCGGCGGAGGTGACGTTGATGATCCGCCCGGTCCCGTCATCGGGCAGGAACGGCAGCGCGGCCTGGCTGACCGTGAAGGTCCCGCCCAGGTGGATGGCGACCACCCGCTCGAACTGGCCGGGCTCCATCTTGTCGAACATCGCCGGCGCGATGGCGCCCGCGTTGTTCACGACGATGTTGAGGGTGCCGCCGCCGAGGTCGGCGGCCTGTTCGGCCGCGGCCCGGGCCGCGTCGGCGTCACGGACGTCGAGCACGGCCGACCCGGCACGGCCGCCAGCGGTGACGATGCCGGCCGCGACGGCCGCCGCGGCGTCCTTGTCGACATCGGTTACCAGTACCGCCGAGCCGGCCCGCGCGAACGCGTGGGCGACGGCGGCACCGATGCCGTTGCCCGCGCCGGTGACGAGGGCTGACCGGCCCGCCAGGGAGAACGATGACGTCGATGGCCCCGGTGTCGGTGTGGGGCTGGCGGCCGGCATCAGTAGCTCCTCGGCAGTCCGAGGACGTGGGAGCCCAGGAAGTTGAGGACCATCTCCTGGCTGAGCGGTGCGATGCGCAGCAGCCGGGCCTCGCGGAAGTACCGGGAGACGTGGTACTCCTCGGCGTAGCCCATGCCTCCGTGTGTCTGCAACGCGCGGTCGGCGGCGTGGAAGCCGGCATCGGCGCACAGGTACTTGGCCGTGTTCGCCTCGCGGCCGCACGGCTTGCCGTTGTCGTAGAGCCAGGTCGCCTTGCGCAGGACCAGCTCGGCGGCGTCCAGTTGGGCCAGGGAGTCCGCCAGGGGGAACTGCAGACCCTGGTTCATCCCGATGGGCCGGCCGAAGACCTCACGCTCGTTGGCGTAGCGCACCGCGCGTCGAAGCGCGGCGCGGCCGAGGCCGAGAGCCTCCGCGGCGATCAGCATCCGTTCGGGATTGAGTCCGTCGAGCAGGTAGGTGAAGCCCTTGCCCTCCTCACCGACGCGATGCTCTGCCGGCACTCGCAGATCGTCGATGAACAGCTCGTTCGAGCTGACCGCGTTGCGGCCCATCTTCCTGATGGGGCGGATGTCGACGTGATCCCGGTCGAGATCGGTGAGGAACAGGGTCATGCCGTCGGTCTTGCGGGCCGAGTCCTCGAACCGGGTGGTGCGGGTGAGCAGCAGGACCTTCTCGGACTCAAGTGCCTTCGAGATCCAGACCTTGCGGCCGTTGATGACGTAGTCGGAGCCGTCGCGCCGGGCGAAGGTCGTGATCCGGGTGGTGTCGAGGCCCGCGCCCGGTTCGGTGACGCCGAAGCAGACATGCAGGTCGCCGTTGACGATGCGGGGAAGGGTCTCCTGCTTGAGCTCCTCGGAGCCATGCACGACGACCGGGTGCATGCCGAAGATCGACAGATGCATCGAGCTCGCCGCGTTCATACCGCCGCCGGAAGCGGAGACCTCCTCCAGCAGCAGCGACGCCTCCGTGATGCCGAAGCCGTGCCCGCCGTGTTCCTCCGGGATCGTGATCCCGAGCCAGCCGCCGTCGGCGAACGCCCGGTAGAAGTCGGTCGGGAAGTCGTGCTCTTCGTCCCGCTTCATCCAGTACTCGTCGTCGAACTTCGCCGCGAGCTCGGCCACCGCCCTGCGGATCGTCGCCTGCTCGTCGGTGAGATCGAAGTCCATGCCGGCCTCCCTTCACTATTTGGCATAACCATATCTATGGACTGACCAAAAGTGCTACCGATCGGGGAGCAGGTACGTCGCGAGGACCTCGTTCCAGGCCGTCGGGCTGCCGTACAGGAACTCGTCGAGCTTCGCCCGCTTGTAGAACAGATGCAGGTCGTGTTCCCACGTGTAGCCGATCGCGCCGTGCATCGTGAGAGCCGAGTCCGCCGCGCGGGCCCCCTCCGCTGTGACCTGCGCCTTGGCCGCCGCCGCGTGGGCGAGTGCCCACGGGTCGCCGCCCTGGACGGACGCGGCGGCGAAGTAGACCACGGAGCGGGCCGCCTCGCTGCCCACCAGGATCGTCGCGGCGGCGTGCTTGACGGCCTGGAAGGATCCGATCGGGACGCCGAACTGGTGGCGCTGCAGGCTGTACTCGACCGCCATGTCGAGCATCCGTTCGCTGGTACCGAGCGAATCGGCCGCGACCAGTACCGCGGCTCGCGCGGCGGCGTCCGCGAGCAGTTCCTCAGGTCTGGTGCCCCCCTGGTCGCGCACGTCGGCGGGATCGGCCAGCGGTGTGCAGGGCGCGCAGTCGAAGGCCACGTCGGCCACAGACCGGGAGCGGTCCAGCAGGCTGCGCGGTGTGATCCGGACCCCCGGCCCGGCTGGGTCCACCAGGAACAGGGCCAGGCCCTCGTCGGCGGCCACAGGGACCACCAGGGCGCCGACCTCGCCGGCGGCGAGCACCCGAGGAACAGCGCCGCTGACGCGACCCTGCGCGTCAGCGGTCAGGGCCGGGGCTTCGGAGACGATCGACTCGGCGTTGACCGCGAGTGTCGCGCCGGTGCCGTGGACCGCGCCTTCGAGGACCTCAGGCCGCGCTGCGAGCACCGGGAGGATGACCATGGTGGCGAGCCACGCCGCCGAAGGGACCGCGTGGCGTGCCAGCTCCTCGGCGGTCAGCGCGAGTTCCACCATTCCGCCGCCCTGGCCACCCACATCCTCCGGGACACCCACGCCCGACCAGCCGTCCGCGCGCAACCGCGTGGTGAACGTCGCTGGATCGCCGGCATCCAGCCAGGAGCGGGCGACGTCGGGTGGCGCGACGTCGCCGAGCCAGTCGCGCAGCGCCTTCCGATACGCGGTCTGCTCCTCCGACAAGCTCCACTGCATGGACAACCTCTCGTTGTGTCTCGACTCGATGTGCTCGACGGCGGTCGGGCCGCCGGTGGAACGGCTGCTAAATTAGGTACGACCAAAAACCTGGAGCTTGGGGGCGTGATGGCTGCTGCGGGCCGACCGAGTCCGCGGGATCGTCACGCGGTTCGCCTGGGGCCTATGCAGGTCCCCAAGGCCTCCGATGTCCTCGCCGAGGAGCTGCGGGAGCGGATCCTGCGGGGCGAGTTCCGCGAGGGCACCGTGTTGCCGCCGGAGCGTGAACTCGTCGTGCAGACCCAGATGAGCCGGACCACTGTTCGCGAGGCACTTCGCATTCTTGAGGTGCAGGGGCTGATCAGGATCAAGACCGGCCGCTCGGGTGGTGCCTACGTCCAGGTGCCGGGCGAGGAGTCGGTGGCCAGTTCCGTCAACCTGATGATCCGTGGTCGTCGGATCCGCCTGGCGGCGCTTCTCGAGACGCGGGAGGCGATTGAGCCCGCCTGCGCTCGCCTGGCGGCCAAATACCGCACGGACAGCGATCTCGTCGCGCTCGAGACGGCAAACGTCGCGATCTCCGTGGAAAGTGGTTCGCTTGCCGATTTCCTGCAGGCGAACGTCGACTGGCATGTTGCGGTCGCGACCGCCAGCCACAACGAGTTGCTCACCGGGTTCATGTCCGCGCTCTCGCGGGCCATCTACGCGAGTACCGACAACCAGGGTTTCATCGACGCCGAGGTCCGAAGCCTGACGCTCCGGGCGCACCAGAGGATCACCGAGGCCATCCGGGCGCGTGACGCTGACGGAGCCGTGCGCCGCATGAGCCGGCACGTGCACGCCTACGCCGAGGCGGTTCTCAAGATCGACGAGCGTACCGCCATCGAGGTACCCGAGGGCTGATCCGCCGGGCCCACCGCTCCCGGGGGCCCGGCTCACCGAAGATCCCTGACCTGGGCCCGGATGGCCTCGACGGCCTCCGGGTTCTCGGCACCTGACAGGTCACCGGCGTCGGTGCCCAGCACGGCGGCACGCACCGCCCGGCGCAGGATCTTGGCCGACCGGGTCTTGGGCAGAGCCTCCACCCGCACGACCTGGGAAGGGGCGAAGGGCTTGCCGACCTGGGAAGCGACCCGCTCACGCAGCCGGCGGGCGACTCGCTCGCCAGTAGGGCAGCTGCCTTCGCTGTAGTTGGGGTGAGCGACCCAGAATGCCCAGACGGCCTCGTTCTTCGTCGGGTCGGGGATGCCGACGACCGCGCTTTCGGCCACCGCCGGGTCCGCTGCGAGCACCGCCTCGATCTCCGCTGGCGCGACACGTTTGCCAGCGACGTTCATGACGTCGTCGGAGCGGCCGAGGAGATACCAGTCTCCGTGTTCGTCCACCAGGGCGAAATCGCCCTGTCGCCACATATCCGGGAAGGTCGACCAGTACGTCTCCAGATAGCGTCGGTCGTCCCGCCATACTCCCTGGGTCATGGCGGGCCAGGGTTGGCGGCACACCAGTTCACCGATGGCTCCCCGCAGCGGATGCCCGTTGTCGTCGACAACGTCGACATCCATCCCGAGTGCCGGCCCGCCAAGCGAGCAGCTGGCGATGTCCTCGACGGGGTAAGGGGACAGGAACGATCCGCCGACCTCGGTGCCGCCGGAGAAGTTCACGACCGGCACCCGCTCGGTGAACACGTCGCGGGCCAGCCACTCGTAGGACTCCGGGTCCCATGGTTCCCCCGTCGATCCCAGGACTCGGACTGACGAGAGATCCTGCGTCGGCAGGCCCTCCGCGGCCGTCCGCAACGTGCGGACCAGGGTCGGGGACACCCCCAGGGTCGTCACTGCGTGGCGTTCCACCAGCCGCCACAACCGGGTGCTGTCCGGCATGTCCGGGGAGCCCTCGTAGAGGACAAGGCTTCCTCCGCAGGCATGGGTGCCCAGAACGGTCAGCGGCCCCATGATCCAGCCCATGTCGGTGATCCAGCACAGCGAGCGCCCGGGGCCGATCTCGAAGCCGTAGGCGAGCTCGCTGGCGACCTTCGTCAGGAAGCCGGCATGGGTGTGCACGGCGCCCTTCGGCCGCCCGGTCGTCCCGGATGTGTAGCCCAGAAGCAGCACATCCGAGGCCGACGTGGGCGCTGTCACCGGGTTGGGTGGCTCCTCCAGCAGGCTTCCCCAGGACACGGTCTGCGGATCGCCGCCCTCCTCGGCCGAACGTCCGAGGCTCGTATCGACGGTGGTCTCGCCAAGGTTCGCCACGACAACGACCAGTTGCACGGTCGGGCATTGCGCGATCGCCTCGTCGAGCCGCGGGCGCATCGGGACCGTTCGACCACGGCGCACGGTGCCGTCCGCGGTGATGACCGCCTTCACGTCCGCGTCGCGAAGCCGGGCCGCGATGGCTCCGGGAGCGAAGCCGGAGAACAGCGGCACCGCGATGGCTCCAATGCTCGCCACCGCGTAGAGCGCCACGACCGCCTCGGGGATCATCGGCAGGTAGAGAGCAACGGTGTCACCGGGGCCGATCCGGTGCCGGCGCAGCCCGCCGCGTATCCGGGCGACCTGTTCCGAGAGCTCGGCGTACGACAGCTCCCGCACCGTGCCGGCCTCGGTCTCGTGGACGACCGCCGGCGCGTCGGGACTCTGTTCGGCCCAGCGGACCAGGCACGTGTCCACCACGTTCAGTTCCCCACCCGCGAACCACCTGGGAAACTGCGGTCCACCGCTCGCGTCCAGCACCGTGTGATAAGGGCGGCGGAACCGGATAGCCAGGTCGGCCACGACCGCGTCCCAGAAGGCACCGACGTCGGCGACCGACACGGCTCGCAGGGCGTCGGCGTCGGCCACCCCGAAACGGCGCATCAGCCGGGCCACGTTCGCGTTCTCCCGGTACTCCTGGTTCGGGTGCCAGATATAGGTCACGTCAGCTCCGAGGCAGTCCGAGCATGCGCTCGGCGACGATGTTGCGCTGGATGAAGGTGGAACCCCCGGCGATAGCGGTGCCGCGAGCCTGGTACGCCAGACGCAACCAGCGGTCGGCGGCAGCGCCGCCGTCCGCCGGCCCGAACTGGTCGCCGAGAGGCTCGAGCGAGAGCCGGAAGTCGGCGAGGTCCTCGACCAGCGGGCAGAAGTACAGCTTGCCGATCGAGGTGACCGGGCCCGGCGGCTCACCGGCGGCGGCGGCGGAGATGACCCGCTGACCGATGGCACGGTGTACGAGCGCTCGGCCCCAGAGGTCCGCGACCCGCTGGCGGATCAGGGGGTCGGTGGCGAGCGGGGTCCCGTGGGCCGTGGCACGCGCGCGGACGACGGCGATGATCTCCTCGACCGCCCTGGTGGTGTTCACCCGGCCGGTCGCGATCGCCACCCGCTCGAAGGCCAGCGTTCCCATCGCGACCTTCCAACCTCCGTCGACCTCGCCGACCACCGCGTCGTCGGGCACGAAGACCTCGTCGAGGAAGACCTCGTTGAACTCGGCCTCGCCCAGCATGTGCGCCAGTGGACGCACGGTGATGCCGGGGGAGTCCATCGGCAGGAGGAAGTAGGTGATGCCGCGGTGGCGCTCGCCGCCTCCGGTGCGGGCGAGCAGGATGGCATGCGCGGCGAGCTGTGCTCGACTGGTCCAGATCTTCTGGCCGCTGATGCGCCAGCCTCCGTCGACCTTGGTCGCGCGGGTGCGTAACGAGGCCAGATCGGAGCCGGCCTCGGGCTCGGAGAAGAGCTGACACCAGATGTGCTCGCCGGTCAGGATCGGCCGGAGCAGGCGCCGCTTCTGGTTGGCGGTGCCGAAGTGGGCGATGGTCGGCCCGGCGAAGTCCTCTCCGATGATGTTCAGCCGCTCGGGGGCTCCCGCCCTGTCGCATTCCGCTGTGAAGATCGCCTGCGTCCGCTCGTCCAGCCCTCGGCCGCCGAACTCGACCGGCCAGGTGATCCCGGCGTAGCCCGCGGCGGACACCGCGGCCTGCCACTGACGCCAGAAGGGCGCCTTGTCCACCAGGTCCGCCGGTTCGGGCCAGGGCAGTTTCGGTAGTTCCCGCTCGAGCCACGCGCTCACTTCGGCGCGGAAGCGGGCCTCGTCCGGTGCGTCGGCGAGATCCATGGACACCACCTCCAAGGGTGCTTCGTTTCGCCGAAACGGTACTATAGGTCAGGCCAAATAGGCAGGTTGTCGGGACCGCCACGTGACGCTCCGGTCGACCACGCCGTGCTCGGATCGCCTGGTATCCCGCTCCTGGAGCAGAGGGGTGACCCGCAGTGGCGAACGAGGGGTCTGGGTCTCGCGCAACCGGGGCGGGACCGGCCCCGCCCCGCACGATCCAGTGGCTAGCGCCCCGACCAGCGTGGTTCTCGCTTCTCCCGGAACGCGGCCACACCCTCCTTGATGTCCTGGGTGGTGAAGGCGAGCGCGAGCTGGCCCTGGAGGTGAGCCAGCGCGGCGTCGAGCGGCTGGTCCCGGGTCGCGTCGATGGCGTCCTTGCCCATCCGCATGAGCAGCGGCGAACGGGAGGCGACCAGCCCCGCCCAGCGGTCGACCTCGGCATCGAACCGTTCGCCGGGCACCACCACGTTGACCACCTGGAGCTGGGCGGCCTCGTCGGCGGAGATCAGCCTGCCTGTCATCATGAGCTCGTTCGCCTTCGCCCGCGGCACGCTCCGGTAGATGAGCGCCGAGATCATGAAGGGGAAGACGCCGACATTGATCTCGGGGCAGCCGAATCTCACGCCGTCACGGGCGATGATCAGGTCGCATGCCAGGGCGAGACCGAAGGCACCCGCGAGGACGTCGCCACCGGCCGCGCAGATGCTTGGCTTGCCCAGCCCCCCGAGTAGCCGGTAGACCCGCGGGAACCGGTCCAGGCCGGAGTACTTCTCGATCGTCGGCGTGTCGCTGGCGAACGCCTTGAGGTCGCCACCGCTGGAGAAGACCCGGCCGTCGCTGGACGCCAGGACCACCACCCGCACCGAGTCGTCCGCCCGAACCCGCTCGAGGTGCTCGATCAGCTCATCGAGCAACCGGTCGCTGAGGGCGTTGCGGGTCGCGGGATCGTCGAGGGTGATGGTGGCGACGCCTCGGGGGTCGAGGTCGTAGCGGACGACGGAGGAGGGCATGGTCTTCCTCTGGGCTCGGGGCGCGCGCGGCCCGCGGCGCGCGGCGCGCAGACGCATCGCGGTAGCGGGAACGCGTGCCGGGCTGGATGCGAATGCCGCACCACGGTCCGCGCGGCGGGACCGGGTGATCAGTCGTGAGTCAGAACGATCTTTCCGAAGGCGGCGCCGGCCTCAAGGCGCTCGTGCGCGAGCGCCGCCTCCGCCAGCGGGAACGTGCGGTCGATGACCGGCGGCGCGACCTTGTGGTCGTCGAGAAAACGCAGGAGCCCGGCCATGTCGCGCAGGCTGCCCATCGTCGTGCCGATGAGTTCGTACTGCCCGAAGTAGAAGGGGCGGATCGGCAGGCTCGCCCGCTGTGCGGCGTTGGCGCCGAGCACCACGCACCGCCCCCCGGGCGCAAGGCAGCGCACCGACTCCTCCCACCGCCCGACGCTGTCGAGCACGAGGTCGAAGCCCGCGCCGCCGGGGGTCAACGCGCGTGCCGCCTCGACCCAGTCGGCCGCGCTGTGGTCCACACCGTCGGTCGCGCCCAGGTCCCGCGCGGCGTCGATCTTGTGCCTGGCCCCCGAGGTGACGATCACGCGTGCGCCGGTGGCAGTGGCCAGTGAGACGGCCGTCGTCGCGACCCCCCCACTGGCCCCGAGCACGAGCAGTGACTCCCCGGAGCGGAGGCGGCCCCGGCTGAACAGCGCCCGGAACGTCGTCACCCCGACCAGGGGCAGGGCGGCGGCCTCGGCCAGGCTCAGGCCACGCGGCCGGGGGACGGCGCACTCGGCGGGCACGCTCACCAGTTCGGCGTAGGTGCCGGGATGATGGTCGCCCAGGATCTCCCAGCCCGTACCTGGTGCGGCGTCGCCGCCGCCCCAGAACAGCGAGGGCAGCACGACGACCGCCTCGTTGGTGTCCACGCGCACCCCCGCCCCGTCCGCACCGGGAACGTGGGGGAGCGGCGACCGGTAGCGGCCCTGGCGCACCAGGACGTCATGCCAGTTGAGGGCGCTCGCCGCCAGTCGCACGGTGACCCAGCCGGCGCGCTCTGGTGGCGAGGGCACGTCCGCGGGCTGTAGTACCGGCGGCGAGCCATAGGACGTCATGACGACCGCGCGCACCGCTGCTCCTTGTCGATGAGGTGGCTTCCTGGCCCTGCTCTGTATCGGTCATACCATTGACGTTCAGTATAGTTTGAGCGCGGTCGGGCTGTGTCGAATCCGCCGGGTGTCGCGAGCCCGGTGCCGGCCTGTCGCCCGGCCTGACCTGGTGGATGGGCGGGTAGGCCCGCCGCGCGGGACGGCGCCGCGGCGCCGCGGGTCGGATCGCTGAGGGCGGTGGCTCGCTCGCGGACGGACAGGGGCGGTCGCCGCGCAAGGGGTAGAAAAGCCCCTCTTCCGGGTGATGGGTTCGGTGTGAGTCCACTCACATGATGGACGCAATCCACTTCGAGCCGGGCCGCCGCGATCAGACGGCGACCGCCCCTGACGCAGGGAGCGCCTCATGACCATCGCGGACAGCACGCTGATCGTCGACGTCCCGGAGGAGATCGCCAGGCTGGTCGCCCTCCCCGAGGGCCACCGGGAGGACGCGCCGCTGTTCGAGGCGTACCGGTGGCTGCGTGAGAACGCCCCGCTGGCGAAGGTGTCCGTCGAGGGTTACGAGCCGATCTGGCTCGTCACCAAGCACGCGGACATCATGGAGATCGAGCGGCAGCCGGCGATCTTCACCAGTGGCGGCGGCGAGGCTCCGGGCTCGCACAACCCGATCCTGCAGAACCAGGCTGGTGACGAGTTCACGAAATCGTTGACCGGTGGCAGCCTGCGGATCCTCGAGACCCTCACCTACCTCGACCCGCCCGAGCACACGATGGTCAAGGACATCGCCAACGAATGGTTCCGGCCGGTGTCGCTGAAGAAGTGGGAGGACCGCATCCGGGAGCTGGCCCGGCAGGCGATCGCCAAGCACCTGCGGCCCGGCTCGAACGACCTGGATCTGGTGGCCGGCTTCACCCTCGGCTACCCGCTGCACGTCATCATGACGCTCTTCGGCGTGCCGGCCGAGGACGAGCCGCGCATGATGGCGCTCACCCAGGAGTTCTTCGGCACCGCCGACCCCGAGGCCCAGCGCGCCGACACCGAGCCGCTCACGCCCGAGGCCGCGGCCCAGCAGTGGTCGGCCGCCATCCGCGACTTCTATGCCTACTTCGACACCTTCGTCGACGCCCGGCGCGCCGAACCCAGGGACGACCTCGCCTCGATCATCGCGAACGCCCGTACGCCCGACGGCGAGCTGTTCCCGAGGGAGGTCGCGTACGGCTGGTTCATCGCGATCTCGACAGCCGGTCACGACACGACGTCGAGCACCCTGTCCGGCATCCTCGAGGCGCTCGCGCAGCACCCCGAGCAGCTGGCCGCGGTGAAGGCGGACCTCTCGCTCATCCCCGACCTGGTGAACGAGGGCCTGCGCTGGGTGTCGCCGGTGAAGCACTTCGTCCGGCAGGCCAGCCAGGACTACGTGCTGCGGGGCCAGCAGATCACCGCGGGTGACCGTTTCATGCTCCTCTACCAGTCGGCCAACCGTGACACCGACGTGTTCGACGCTCCGGACGAGTTCCGCTTCGACCGCCGGCCCAACCGCCACATCGCCTTCGGCTACGGCCCCCACATGTGCATCGGTCAGCACCTGGCCAAGCTGGAGCTGCGGGTGATGCTGGAGGAGCTGCTGCCCCGGCTCGTGTCGATCGAGGTCACCGGCCCGCGCAAGGTCGTCCAGACGAACTTCGTCGGTGGGCTTCGCCGGCTTCCGGTGAGTCTGGAACTGGCGTGACCGATCGGGCTGGTACGGCCGGCCGGGTCGTCGTGGTCGGCGCCGGTCACGCGGGGGGCACGTTCGCGGCTCTGCTCTGCCAGGCGGGATTCTCCGGCGAGGTGGTGGTCTTCGGCGACGAACTGGACCCGCCCTACCACCGCCCGCCTCTCTCCAAGGAGTTCCTGAGCGGGCCGTTGGAGAAATGGCTGCGCGAGCCGGCCTTCTACGCGGAGCAGGGCGTCGCGCTGAGGCTGGGTGAGCGGGTCGTGCAGATCGATCGCGCGGCCGCGACGGTCACCTCGGAGAACGGACGGACCTGGTCCTACGACCATCTGGTGCTGGCCACCGGCGCGGCCTCCCGCTGGCTCGACGTGCCCGGCGCGGACCTCGACGGCGTCGGGATGCTGCGCTCGCTCGTCGACGCGCGGGTACTGCGCGACCGGGTCCGCGCAGCGGGATCGGTCGCGGTGGTCGGTGGCGGCTACATAGGGCTGGAGGTCGCGGCCGCGGTGCGGGGGAACGGCACCCCCGCCACCGTCATCGAGCGGGAGGACCGGATCCTGGCGCGCGTCGCCAGCGCCGAGCTGTCCGCGATCCTCGCGCGCTTCCACTCCGAGCGCGGCACAGCCGTGATGACCGACAGTGTGGTGCGACGGTTCGACGGGGAGGCCGGCCGGCTGCGTGCCGTCGTCGTCACCGGGCCCGACGGGGACGAGCGGCACGTGCCCTGCGACGTCGCGGTCGTCGGTGTCGGCGCGGTGCCGCGCGACAAGCTCGCCCGGTCCGCCAGGCTGACGTGCGACAACGGCATCGTCGTCGACGACGGGGCCCGCACGGACGACCCGAGGATCCTCGCGATCGGGGATGTCACCAGCCGGCCGGTCCGCGGCGTCACCGGCCGCATGCGCCTGGAGAGCATTCCCAGCGCGGTCGAGCAGGCCAGGCAGGCCGTCGCGACGGTGCTCGGCGGGCCGGCGGTCGAGCCGGAGGTCCCCTGGTTCTGGTCCGATCAGTTCGATCTCAAACTCAAGATCGCCGGCGTGCTGCGCGGGACGTTCGCGACCGTGGTGCGCGGCGATCCCGGCGCGGGGCGGTTCGCGCTGTTCCACCACCGCGAGGGCGTGCTGGTGGCTGTGGAGACCGCGAACGCGCCCGCCGACTTCATGGCCGGCCGTCGCCTGCTCACCGCCGGCCGGCCCGTCGACCCCGGCCGGCTCGCGGACCAACGGATCGGCCTGCGTGATCTCGTGACCGTCTGACCCGTCTGACCCGTCTGACCCGTCTGACCCGTCTGACCACTGCCTCCGCGCCCCCCTGACCTCGCGCCTGCGCGCCCCCGCAACCTCGCGCCCCCGCGACCTCGAACGACCAAGACCACCGCCTGAGGAGTAACCAACGTGCCGGCGATCACCTACGTCCTGCCGGACGGCACCGAGAAGACCATCGACGTCCCGATCGGTATGTCGATCATGGATGGCTCGGTTCGCAACAACCTGCCCGGCATCGTCGCCGAATGCGGAGGCGGATGTTCCTGCGCGACCTGCCACGTGCACGTCGACGCGCAGACCCGCGCGTTGTTCGACGAGCCCGCCGGGGAGGAGACCGATCTCCTCGAGTTCCTCGACGGTGCCGACGGGGACTCGCGCCTTTCGTGCCAGCTCATTGTCACCGGCGAGTGCGAGGGAATTCGCATCAACGTCGTCGACTCCAGCGCCTGAACCGGGCCCGCGGCGACGCGGCGGAGCCGAGGAAAAGAAGAGAAGACAAAGGGAGACGACAACCGATGAAGATAACCGCCGCTGTTCTCGACGAGCTGGGCGCGGATTTCAGCCTGCGGCCCCTGGAGCTGGCCGATCCCGCGCCCGGGGAGGTCCTCGTGGAGATCGTGGGCGTCGGGCTGTGTCACACCGACCTCGCTGTCCAGCACGGCCACCTGCCATTCCCGTTCCCGGCGGTCGTCGGTCACGAGGGCAGCGGCGTCGTGCGCGCGGTCGGCGCGGGCGTGACCAAGGTGGTGCTCGGTGATCCGGTCGCGCTCACCTTCAACAGCTGTGGCGCCTGCCCGGAGTGCCTGGCCGGTACGCCGGCGTACTGCGCGCGCTTCATGGAGGTGAACTTCGGCGGCGTGGGTGCCGACGGCGCGACCCGGCTGTACGACGGTGCGACCAGCGTGGGCAGCAACTTTTTCGGCCAGTCGTCGTTCGCCACCTACGCCCTGGCCCATGAGGCCAACGTGGTGAAGGTCCCTGACGGTGTCCCGCTGGAACTCGTCGGGCCGCTGGGCTGCGGCGTGCAGACCGGTGCGGGCGCGGTGCTGAACTCCCTGAACTGCCCCGCCGGTTCGTCACTCCTGGTCACCGGCGGCGGCTCGGTCGGGCTGTCCGCGGTCATGGCGGCCCGGGTCCGCGAGCTGTCGACGATCATCGTCGTCGAGCCCGTCGCCGCCCGCCGGGACCTCGCCCTCCTGCTGGGCGCGACGCACGTGATCGACCCGGCCGAGGGCGACATCGCCGGCCAGGTCCGCGCGATCATCCCCGGAGGGGTCAAGTTCGCCGTCGACACGACCGCGGCGGCCCCGGTGCTGGCCGCCGTGCTCGCCTCACTCGCCCAGCAGGGCGAGTTCGGCATGGTGGGCGTGCCGGCCGATCCCACCGCGGCGCTGACCGTCGGGCTCCTCGAGATGCAGGCCCGCGGCCTGCGGTTCCGCGGCATCGTCGAGGGCGACAGCAATCCGGATGTGTTCATCCCGCAGCTTGTCGAGTTGTTCAGGAGCGGCGAGTTCCCGCTCGACCGCCTGATCACCACGATGCCGTTCTCCCGGATCAACGAGGCCATCGCGGCCCAGGCCCGCGGCGACGCCGTGAAGATCGTTCTCACTCACGGGTAGTCGCCTGCGCGGCGACGGCGGCGACGACGGGACGGGGCCGGCGGCGACCTGATCGCGGCGCCGCGAGGATCCGGTGACCTCATCGAGCAAAGGAATGGACATGACCACGATCGAGTACGACAGCCTCTACATCGGTGGGCAGTGGGCGAACCCGGCGTCGACAGACCGCATCCAGGTCACGGAGGCGGCGACCGAGCGGCCCGCCGGCAGCGTGCCCGAGGCGGGCGAGCGCGACATCGACGCAGCCGTCGACGCGGCCCGCCGCGCGTTCGACGAGCCCGGCGGATGGAGCACCTGGGAGCCGGCTCGGCGCGGTGAGGTCCTGGAGCGCTTCGCCGCGGCGCTGGAGTCGCGGGGCGGTGAGACGGCCAGGCGGGTTTCGGTGCAGAACGGCATGCCGCTGTGGCTGGCGCAGAACTTCGAGGCCGGTTTCCCCGCCCTCCTGCTCCGGTACTACACCGGCCTGGTGGCGGACGGCCAGCGGGAGGTCCGCGCCGGCATGCTGGGCAAGAAGGCGCTGGTCCTGCGGGAGCCGATCGGGGTCGTCGCCGCGATCGTGCCGTGGAACGTGCCGCAGGCCATCACCTTCCTCAAGCTCGCCCCGGCGCTCGCCGCCGGCAACACCGTGGTCCTCAAGCCAGCTCCTGAGACGGTGCTGGACGCCTTCCTCATGGCCGAGGCGGCGATCGAGGCCGGGCTGCCCCCGGGTGTGCTGAACGTCGTCCCGGCCGGGCGCGAGGCGGGCGCGTACCTCGTCGCGCATCCCGGTGTCGACAAGGTGTCGTTCACCGGCTCCACCGCCGCCGGCCGAGCCATCGCCGAGACCTGTGGCCGGCTGCTGCGTCCGGTGACGCTGGAACTGGGCGGGAAGTCGGCCGCGGTGGTGCTCGACGACGCCGACCTGGGCTCCTCGCTGGAGTCGTTCTTCGCCGCCACTCTGCTCAACAACGGCCAGATCTGCTGGCTCGGCACCCGGGTGCTGGCGCCGCGGGCGCGCTACGGCGAGATCGTCGAGACCGTCACGGCGCTCGCCTCCTCCCTGACGATCGGCAACCCGCTCGACCCGGAGACGAAGGTCGGCCCGCTGGTGTCGCAGCGGCAGCGGGAGCGGGTGGAGTCCTACATCGCCAAGGGCCGGGCCGAGGGCGGCCGGGTCACGACCGGCGGCGGGCGCCCGGCGGGTCTCGACCGCGGCTGGTTCCTCGAGCCGACGATCTTCGCGGACGTCGACCCGAAAGCGACGATCGCCCAGGAGGAGATCTTCGGGCCAGTGCTCGCGGTGATCCCGTACACCGACGAGGACGAGGCCGTCGCCATCGCGAACGACTCCGACTTCGGACTCGGCGGCTCGGTCTGGACCAGTGACCCCGCGCGCGGCGCCGCGTTCGCCGGACGGGTCCGCTCCGGCACGGTCGGCGTCAACGGCTACGTCAACGACCCGTTCGTGCCATTCGGCGGTATCAAGGCGAGCGGCCTGGGACGCGAGCTGGGGCCGGAGGGGCTGGCGCCGTTCCAGGCGCTCAAGTCGATCTACCTCGACGAGGCCAACGACCCCGCCTGAGGGCTCCCCGCGCGGGCAGGACGAGCCCGTCGGCGGCCACCGACCGGGAGCGAGCGGCACGGCTGGCTTCCACGACCTTCATGAGGACGTCATGACCACCACGGAAAGATTACCCGAGGTCGCGATCCCGCCGTCCCCGCCTGGGCAGCGCACCGTCGGCTTACGCGTCCTGCTCGCCTGCCTGTGGTGCATTCCACCCGGCCTCGTGATCATCATTGCCGGGTGGGTGATGGCCGGCCTGATGCCGCCGCCACCGGCGCACGACACCCCGGCGGAAATCGCCGCCTACTACCGGGACAACACCACGATCATCCGGCTGGGCCTGCTGCTCATGCTGATCGGCTTCGCGGTGTGGGCGCCGCTGTTCGGCGTCATCACCCGCCAGATGCTGCGGGCCCGCCGCTCCCACCCTGTCCTGGCCTACATCCAGCTCGGCGCCGGCGCGACAACCTGGATCTTCCTCCTGTTGCCGTTCCTCATGCTGAGCGCGGCGGCCTTCCGCCCCGAGCGCAATCCGGAGATCACCCAGGCGCTGCACGACCTGGGATGGATCACGCTCTTCATGCCGCTGACGCCGTTCGTCGTGCAGAGCGTGGCGATCGCCGTGGCGACCCTGCTGGACGATCCGAAGAAGCCCCTCTTCCCCCGCTGGGTGGCCTACGTCAACATCATGGAGGCAATTTCCTTCCTTCCGGTCGGGCTGCTCACGTTCTTCAAGACCGGCCCGTTCGCCTACCACGGCGTGATGGTCTTCTGGGTTCCAATACTCGTCTACTTCGGCTGGATTCTGGTCATGACGTATGTCTGCCACCGCTCGGTCATGAACGACGCCGCAGAGGCCGACGCCCGCGAGGCGGCACATGCGGGCTGAGGGCACGACGCTCGACGGGCGCGGGCGGGCGGCGACCACTGCCGGCGCCGGCCGCGGCCGCCGTAGCGGCCACATCCCGGGGGAGGCGGGCGTCTGGGTCCTCGTCCTCGGCGACATGATGGTCTTCGGCGTGCTGTTCGTGCTCTTCAGCCAGGCGCGTGCCGCGGACCCGGACGTCTTCGGCGCGTCACGGGAGACATTGAGCCTCCCGTTCGGCCTGCTGAACACTGTGCTGCTGCTGGGGAGCTCGTACTTCGTCGCCCGGGCCGTGCGTGCGCTGCGGGACCGCGACCTGGGTGGGGACGGCGGCGGCGGACGCCGGCCGGCGCTTTTCTTCCTGGCCGCTCTGGTCTGCGGCCTGGGATTCGCCGTGAACAAGGGCCTGGAATACGGCGACAAGCTCGCCCACGGAATCACGCCCGCCACCAACGACTTCTACCTGTACTACTACGTCCTCACCGGGATCCACGCGCTGCACCTCACCCTCGGGATGTGCGTTCTTGTGGTCCTCGTCCGCTACACCTGGAATCCGGCGCGCAAACCGAAGACCGCCGTCGTCGAGGGGTGCGCCTCCTACTGGCATCTGGTGGACGTCCTGTGGATAGTTCTCTTCCCGCTCCTTTATCTGGTGTGACGCCGGGGCGAGCGCCGGCCTCCGCCGCCCGTGCGGGCGATCGGGTGGTCTCGCTCGTGGTGGTCGCTCTCATCCTCGTGACCGGCCTGTCCACGTGGCTGGCCGAGGACCTGGCCGGCGACGGCGCGGGCCGGACGACGCTCATCATGACGATCGTCGCCGTCAAGCTGAGCATGGTCGGGCTTTTCTTCATGGAACTCAGAGACGCGCCGCGGCCCCTGGTCCTGTTGTTCCACGGCTGGATCGTCGCGGTCTGGGCACTGATCATCGGATTCCATCTCGTGGGGTAGCACCCGTCCGCGCGTCGGCTCCCGTGGCCCCCGGCAACGGGAGCCGACGCGCGGACGGGAACTCGACGATCACGAACCGACCTGGCGGCCTCCGGTGGGCCGGCCGCGCACCGAGGCGTCGGCCGCCGCCGATCGGGGTCGCGCAGCGTTCCGGCGGCGGCTCGACGGCCAGGTCCGGAGACCGATCCAGGCCTGGTTACTATGATGTCCGATAATAGGAAGGCAGAAGTGATGGTAGCGTGGGGACTCGGTTCGCCATAGGCCATGGGGGCCGTCCGTGTGACGCGGGCATCGTCGTGACGCGGGCATCGTCGTGGTCTGGCGGTCGACGGCAAGCGCCGCGACCATCGCTGTCCGCGTTGTGATGAGTACGCAACGGAAGGAAAGTGATGGTGGGGAGTGGTGTGGTGCCTGCGGGTCGCAAGGGGGCGCGGCTCAGTGGGCTTGGCGCGTATCGGCCGTCTCGTAGCCTCACGAGTGAGGAGCTCGGCCGTCGCTTCGGCCGGTCGGCCGAGTGGATCGAGATCCGCACCGGCTTCGTTTCGCGGTGGACGGCGGAGAAGCATGAGACGGTCGCTGTCATGGCCACCGCCGCTGCGGGCGAGGCGCTGCTGGACAGCCAGCTCCAGGCACAGGACGTTGACCTTGTCATAGTCGCCAGTTGCAGTAACGACCCGCGGGCGGGCGGGGTTGCGGCTCAGGTGGCGCAATCGCTCGGGGCCTCCCGAGCTGGAGCCATGGATCTCAACGCCGCCTGCGCCGGCTTCTGCTATGCGACTGCCGTCGCCGCCGACGCTGTCCGTGCGGGGTCCGCGCGCCATGTCCTGGTAGTCGCATCGGAGAGGATGACTGACCTTGTTGATCCAGACGATCTCGGTACGTCGATAATCTTCGGAGACGGTGCCGGCGCGGTGGTTGTCGGACCTGGTGACTCGTCCGCGATCGGGCCGGTCGCCTGGGGGCATGACGGCGAAAAAGCATCCTTCATCAAAATTGACGAAACTTCAAAATTCCTGCGGATGAATGGGCAGGCGGTCTTCCGTTGGGCCACCAGCGCCGTGCATCCTGTCGCTCGCTCGGCCTGTGAGCGCGCGGGTATCGCGCTGGATGATCTGGCGGCGGTGATCCCGCATCAGGCCAACCTTCGGATTGTCGACCAGATCGCGGCAAAGATCGGGGCCGGGCGAGCTGTGGTCGCGCGCGAAGGGGTCACGAGTGGGAACACGTCCGCCGCGTCGATCCCATTGGCCCTGCACTCCCTGCGGCGGCGGGGGGCTGTCGGGTCTGGCGATCACGCGCTTCTGATCGGGTTCGGTGCCGGCCTGAGTCTGGCTGCCCTGGTGGTCCAGGTGCCCTGAGGCCTGGCCTGTCCCTGTCCGCGCGGCCGGCATCACCATCCGGGTGAACCCGCTGGTCTGATCGGCCGCGGTTCGATTCGATGCGGCGCGGCGGTGGCGCCTGCTCCCGCGGCCGCCCGACTTCGCTGGCTTCAGTCTCTAGGACGCCCTACTATCTGGCTACCAACGAAATCCCCTGGCTGTCTCGTCGTCGTTCTGGGAGCGTGCCGCATGTCCGCAGTCACCGTGGCGAGCGAGGAGCGGCCTGCTCTACACGCACCCGTCTGTCCAGTTCGTGTCGTGACCGCGGCCGCGCTGTTCGACGGCCACGATGCGGCGATCAACATCATGCGGCGGATCCTTCAGGCTCAGGGGGCCGAGGTGATCCACCTGGGCCACGACCGTCGAGTCGACGAGATCGTGAGCGCGGCTATCCAGGAGGACGCGCAGGCGGTGGCGCTGTCCTCTTATCAGGGTGGGCACGTCGAGTACTTCACGTACCTGGTGGAGCGGCTGCGTGCCCGCGGCGCCGGGCACATCCGGGTCTACGGCGGTGGCGGCGGCGTCATCGTGCCGGAGGAGATCGAACTTCTCCACTCCCGTGGGGTCGCGCGGATCTTCTCCCCGGAGGACGGTCGACAGCTCGGGCTCGGTCTCATGGTCAACACCATCCTCCGGGAGAACGACGTCGATCTCACGGCGGCCACGCCGACGGTGGCGGCGCTGAGCGCCGGGGACGAGGCGACGCTGGCCAGAGCGATCACGGTCCTG
The DNA here is from genome assembly GCF_900197875.1 of Frankia canadensis. Lineage (GTDB taxonomy): Bacteria > Actinomycetota > Actinomycetes > Frankiales > Frankiaceae > Frankia > Frankia canadensis. The sequence goes on from NZ_FZMO01000112.1 coordinate 132,711, forward strand.
GAAGCCGCACGGGACGACGACTTCGCCGCGGCTGTGCGGTCGGCGGCCGAACGTGATCGCCATGTTCCCGTCCTGGGCATCACGGGCACCGGCGGGTCGGGAAAGTCGTCGCTCACTGACGAGGTGCTGCGGCGGTTTCGCCTGGACCAGGGTGATGCGCCGCGCATCGCGGTGCTCGCGATCGATCCCACCCGACGGCGTGGCGGCGGGGCGCTGCTCGGCGACCGCATCAGGATGAACGCGCTCGCGACGACGCCTGACGAAACGATCGTGGGCCAGGAAGCTGATCCTGACGCCGGCGCGTGGGAGATCCGTCCACAGACCTTCTTTCGCTCGCTCGCGACCCGCAAGGCGGGAGGGGAGCTGCCGGAGCGGCTTGCGGACATCATCGCGGCGTGCAAGGTGGCGGGTTACGACCTGGTGATCGTCGAGACGCCGGGTATCGGTCAGGGTGACGCCGGCATCGTGCCGTTCTGCGACGTCTCGATGTATGTCATGACGCCGGAATACGGCGCCGCTTCCCAGCTCGAGAAGATCGACATGCTGGATTTCGCCGATGTCGTGGCGGTCAACAAGTTCGAGCGCCGGGGCGCTGAGGACGCGCGCCGGGACGTCGCTCGCCAGTTGCTGCGCAACCGGGAGGACTTCAGCGCCAGCTGGGAGGACCTGCCGGTGTTCGGCACGTCCGCGGCAAGGTTCAACGACGACGGGGTGACGGCTCTCTATCTGTTCCTGCGCGGCCTGCTCCAGGACCGTGGGCTGCGGCTCGAGCCCGGTCGCCTGGCGCAGGTGGACGTCCGTGCGTCCACCGGTCTGACGACGGTCGTGCCACCGGCCCGAGCGCGGTACCTGGCGGAGATCACCGAGGCTGTGCGCGGCTACCACGCGCACACCGAGGACCAGGCCCGGATCGCGCGGCGCCGCCAACATCTGGCGACCGCCATCGCCGAGCTCGAGGCGTCGACCGTCAGCTCGCCCTCCACCGCAGCCACCCCCCGCACCCCCGCCGGGTCTGCCGGTGGAACCTCGGATGGGGCCGCGACCGGGGGTGGGGCCGCGACCGCGGATGGGGCCGCCGGCGGGCTGCGGGACATCTGGCGCGCCGCTGACGCCGCGCTGGACGCCGAGACGCGTGAGCTGATCGAGTCCTGGCCGGCGCTGCGGGCCGAGCGGACCGGCGAGGAGATGGTGTACTCGGTTCGGGGCAGGGAGATCCGCACGCCGCTGGTGCGCACCACGCTCTCGGGCACGTCGGTGCCCCGGGTGGCGCTTCCGGACATCGATGATCACGCGCGACTCGTGCGGTTCCGCCGACGGGAGAACCTGCCGGGCCTGTTCCCGTTCACCGCGGGTGTCTTCCCCTTCAAGCGGGTCGGCGAGGCCCCTGCCCGGATGTTCGCCGGCGAGGGTGATCCGTTCCGTACGAACCGGCGGTTCCATCTGCTTTCCGCCGAGTCGACGGCTACCCGGCTCAGCACGGCGTTCGATTCCGTGACGCTGTACGGGCGGGACCCGGGTCCCCGTCCCGACGTGTACGGCAAGATCGGCACTTCGGGTGTGTCGGTCGCGACCCTGGATGACATGAAGGCGCTTTTCGCCGGATTCGATCTCTGCGCGCCGACGACGAGTGTCTCGATGACCATCAACGGCCCGGCGCCGACAATCCTGGCGATGTTCCTCAACACGGCTGTCGACCAGCGGCTCGAGGTCTTCCGCGCGGAACACGGGCGGGAGCCGGTCGCGGCCGAAGCGGCCGAGATCGCCGCGTGGGCGCTGGCGAACGTGCGGGGCACCGTGCAGGCGGACATCCTCAAGGAGGACCAGGGACAGAACACCTGCATCTTCTCGACCGAGTTCGCGCTGCGCTGCATGGCGGACATGCAGGAATGGTTCATCGACAACCGGGTGCGCAACTTCTACTCGGTGTCGATCTCCGGCTACCACATCGCCGAGGCCGGGGCGAACCCGATCAGCCAGCTCGCGTTCACGCTCGCCAACGGCTTCACCTATGTCGAGGCATACCTCGCCCGCGGCATGAACATCGACGACTTCGCCCCGAACCTGTCGTTCTTCTTCTCGAACGGCATGGATGCCGAGTACAGCGTGATCGGCCGGGTCGCGCGGCGGATCTGGGCGGTGACGATGCGCGAGCGCTACGGGGCGTCGGAACGTTCCCAGAAACTCAAGTACCACGTGCAGACCTCGGGCCGCTCCCTGCACGCGCGGGAGATGAACTTCAACGATATTCGGACGACCCTGCAGGCACTGTGCGCGATCTACGACAACTGCAACAGCCTGCACACCAATGCCTATGACGAGGCCGTGACCACGCCCACCGAGCAGTCGGTCCGCCGCGCGCTGGCGATTCAGATGATCATCGATCAGGAGTGGGGCCTCGCCGGCAACGAGAACCCGTTGCAGGGCTCCTATGTGATCGACGAGCTCACCGACCTGGTGGAGGAGGCCGTTCTCATCGAATTCGAGCGGATCTCGGAACGCGGCGGTGTTCTCGGCGCGATGGAGACCGGGTACCAGCGCGGGCGGATCCAGGACGAGTCGATGCTCTACGAACGGCGCAAGCACGACGGGTCGCTGCCGATCATCGGCGTCAACACCTTCCTCGGGCCGGATGCCGACGAGAAGGACTCATCCGCGCTCGAGCTCGCCCGGGCCACCGAGGAGGAGAAACAGTCACAGCTGCGCCGGCTCGCCGAGTTCGGCGCACGCAACGCGGACGCGGTGCCGGCGGCACTCGACAGGCTGCGCAAGGCCGCAGCGTCGGGCGGCAACACGTTCGCGGCGTTGATGGACGCTGTGCGCGTGTGCTCGCTCGGTCAGATCAGTACGGCGTTCTTCGAGGTCGGTGGGCAGTACCGGCGAAGCATCTGACGGCTTCGACGCCGGAGCTGACGCTCAGGCGGTTTCGCGTTCTGCGTCAGCTCGGCCGACTGGAGCTGGCTGGTTTCGCCGTCACTTCGTTGTTGCGGTGTCCTGATCCTCGGCTGGCTGGTGTGGAGTTTTCAGGGTGTGCGGGCTGGCGGCGCGGGACAGATCGAGTACGGCTGCCAGTGCGGTGGGGCCGAGTATGAGGAGGAATCCGCCGCCGGCGTAGTCGGCCTCCCATCCCCACGTGTAATACCGCGTCGCCTTGATGATGGGCATCAGCGGCCAGGCTGTGCCGACGACGAAGGCCGCGACGGTCCAGCCGGGTCGCCGCACGCTGATCACAGTCGCGACTGTGATGCCGAGAATGACCGTGGCCGGCAGGATCGCCTGAATGGTGTCGACCGGCCCCTCCGGTCCGCGGTAGGCGGTGGACGGATTGGCGTAATACGCGTAGCCGTCAGGGCGGACAAGGAGGCAGCTGTAGCCCTCGGCTACTGCAAGGAACAGGACGAACAGCGCCGCGGCGGTGAGCAGGCCGCGGCGGTGGAGCTTCGTCGGTGTCCCCGCCAACGCCATCCCCGCCAGCAGGAACAGCACGAGGAGCAGATAGAGCGGTGGCCGCTCGATATCGGTGAGCGCGGCCACTAGCACAGCAGCGCAGACCGCGAGGCATGTGAGCCCCAGCAGCGAGCGAGCGGCGCGCCGCGCGCCGAGCAACGCGGCGACGAAGGCGGCCACCGGCAGCGGGTAGATCGCGGCGCCGACGGTGAGGAACGGGCCGAAGGTCAGACCGCCCCCAGCCAGATCTCCCGCATAGGCCGGCCACGGATCCGGCAGCACCTCCGCGACGACGAACAGGTCAGACGACAGCGCGGCCAGGGACGCCAACGCCAGAATCGCGATCCGTTGTCGCACCACCACGGGCACCAGGCCCAGCGACGCGCCGAGCCGAGCAGCCAGGCCATGGGCGACCAGGTCGGCGATGTCCGCTGGGCTCGGCCTGGTCCGGCCGGCCGCGTCGGCCAGGTCCAGCAAGGTGGCGACGACCTCGTCGCCGTGATCCCGCCGCCAGCGAGGCGGATAGCACCGCAGCAGTCGGCGGTAGGCGACTTCGAGCCGGGACGGCGTCATGCCGGCGCCGCCCCCAGGCCCGGGCGGGAACGGAGCCGGCGCTCGGCCGCGGCGGCGTTCGACCGAAGCCGGTCAACCTGAGCTGCGAGGACGTCGGCACCCGTATCGGTGAGGTCGTAGTACCGGCGGAGCCGGCCGTCGACCACCTCCTCGCCGCTCGGGCGCACCAGGCCCTCCCCGGTCAGTCGGTCGAGCGCGGCATACAGCGTCCCTGCTCGTAGCGTCACCCGGCCCTCGGAGATCGCGGCGATGTCGTGGATCAGCGCGTACCCGTGTTTGGCTCCGTCGGCGAGCGCGGCCAGCACCAGGAAGGTGGGCTCACGCATCTCGTCGATACCCATACGGTCAGTATATACAGATGATCTGCTGGTGAATCAGCTCCGTCGATTCCGAGTGCCGCGCGGGGTCCCGCTCGCCGCCGGAGACAGGGCCGGCCAGTGGTCAACCTGGTACGACAGGGCGATCGCGTATGCCCTCTACCTCAAGGAACGTGACGCTGGAGCCCCGCCCAGACCGCACGCACCACGGCGGCGGCGGCCCATGCGTCGTCGCCCCGCCAGGAGCCGGACCGGCGGGGTTGTCGAGCACCTGCGCACGGGAGTCCCAAACCGCGGTGACCCGCGCATCATCTGGCTGCGGATCGGCGCCAATGACATCTACCGCTGAGCGCGTCCGCGACTGCGGCGAGACCAGATTTGGCCACCATCGGTTCGGAGTTGGCCTCGTGGCACGACCGCGAGACGCCATATGCCCCTGAGTCCTAACACCTAAGGGGGTGCGTGGCAGGGGTCCACGTCGCTGCGGAAGGCTGGCCCCGGCACGAACCGAACCGATCTCTGTGACCCCCAAGGAGCGCACCCTTGACCGACACGAACACCTACGTGTACGTCGACGCTGACACCCGCGAGGTCCGCATCGTCCGTGGTGAGGCCGACAAGGTGGGCGCCATCGTCGGCCGCCTCGACCCGATCTACCCCACTCCGGACAGCTTCGCCGCCGATGAGGCGGCCGGTTTCGCCGCTCTCGGCGAGGCCGCCGACAAGCTGCTCTCGACCCTCGAAGTCCGCCACGTCAGCGACTGGAGCCCTGTCGGTCAGGGCCTGTACGCCGTGGTCGAGGAGACCGTGCCGGTGCCGACGGCCGGCTGACCCGCCGGAGACCCCGAGCGCCCCGGCCTGGATACCAGGTCGGGGACGTCCCCTCGCCGGAACCCCACGTCCTGTCCGTGGTCTCCCTGGTGGACTTCCCCGCTTCGGGTGAAGATCATGGTTGGCATGTCCCACGCACGGCCGTTCGGCAACAGACGCGCGGGGCGGCCTCACGGCGCTGACCGTGCCAGCGGCGCAGCCGCCGTTCGCCGGCGAAGGCGAAGGCTATCGGGGTTCGTCGTAGGGGAGGCTGTCCGCGAGCTGGGCGAAGTAGCGCTGTTGGGCCCACGCCTGACGGTCGCCTACGACGTAGACCCGCCGTTTCGCGCGGCTGAGCGCCACATTGAACAGGTTCGGCCGGCTGGCGGCCCAGCGCTTCGCGCCGGGACGGTCCGGCGCCCCGCCCAGCACCATGATGACGATGTCCGCCTGCTTTCCCTGGGCGGTGTGCACGGTTCCGGCGACCAGGCCGGGATAGCGCTCCGCGTACGGGCGTAGGGCGAGGGCGATGTCCCGGAACGGCGCGATCACCATCACCTCGGAGAACGGAACGTTGAGCCGGGCGAGCGCGCCCAGGATCTGTTCCAGCCGCCGTCCCTCCTCCGGAACCCAGTGGCCGTGAGCCTCGGTGGCGCGCACATCGATCCACTTCGACGCGGGCAGGTGAGGATAGCGCCGCGTGAAGCGATCGGCGGCGTCCGACCCCGTCGCATCGATCATGAGTCCGTCGTAGACGAGCTCGTTGACCAGGTCGAACATCGGCTGGTCGCATCGACGATGCACAACCAGCGGCGATCCGACCCAGACCGGTCCCTCCTCGTCCGGCAGCCATGTGCCGAGTGGGTTGAGCCGGTCCGCCAGGCGTTGCACGGAGGTGCGGGCGGGCACCCATTCCTCGTCGACGCCGTGTGCCTGCCGCAGCATCTGCTGGATGCGCAACGGCAGGGATGACACCGGCTCCAGCTGCAGCGGATCACCCACGGCTATCACGTTGCGCGCACGCCACAGCGCGCCCGCCGCGATCTGCGGGGTTGCCTGCCCGGCCTCGTCGATGAGAAGCCAGCCAAGGGTCTGCGGCCCGAGCTGGGGAAAGACGCGGCCGACGGAGGCGAAGGTCGTTGACACGACCGGCACGACGAAGAACAGGCTGCGCCAGGCCTCGATGGCGTCCTCGGACCGTAGCTCGCCCGGCGCGGTGCCACCGACGACGTCCATCGCGGCCTGCAGGTTCTGGCGCATCTGGGTGGGCACGTGGCGCAGGAACTGCTTGTGCAGGCGCAGCGCGGCGAACAGCAGCTCGCTGCGGGCCTGGTTCCACCGCGGATCGGTCCACGGCGCGGCCCGTTCCCGGCGGGTGCGCGCCGTCCACCACTGCGCGTCCGGGACGACGTCGCCGAGCTGGGCACGGACCCGGTCGACCTCGCCGGTCAGTTCCGTGAGCAGCATCGCGCGGCGGCGGGCGTGCTCGTCGGCCCGGGCCGAGATGTCGGCGGCGTCGGCGGCGGCGTCGGTCAGGTGACGGGACGATCGCCGCGCCGCGTCGACGGCCCGCTCGGCGGCGGCCACCTGATCAGCGAGCTCCGCGTCGCGGTCCCGCCACTGCCGTACCGTCGCGCGGGAGAACAACCGGTCCAGCAGGCCCGGGCGGAACTGCCGGTGCTCGACGCGGACCGCCACCAGCCGGGCCCGTTCCTGCTGCCACTGGTCCAGCAGCGACGCGGCCTGGTCTGCGTCGGCCCGTGCCCGTGCGCCCGCGGCGCGGGCGTCGTGCGCGGCGGCCGTGGCGGCAGGCAGCTCCTGCTCGGCCTGGTCGCGCCGGCCGAGCAGGACGAATGCCTGCTCCCTGTCCGCGCCGAGGGAGGTGACCGCCTCGTACGCCTGCCGGAACCGGGCGGTCTCGGCCTGCCAGCTGGTGGGCGGCGACCCCTTTTCGTAGCTTTTGAGCGTCGCCAGCAGTCCTGCCCCGTCGCTGTCGGCGGAGGCGCCCTGGGTGCCGTACCAGCAGTCGCTGACGAAACGCGTGCGGTTGCGCTTGTTGCCCAGTCGGGCGGCGACCAGGCCCCAGGCGGCCTCGGTCTCGCCCGCGGCGACCTCGGGGTCCGCGTCGACGTCCGTGTCGGTCTCGGTCTCGCCGCCGGCGCGGGCGGCGCCGCCTGGCACCGGCACCGGCATGGGCGTGGGTGTGGGCGTGCGGGTCTGCGGGCGGGCGCCGAGGAGCCTCGCGGCAACAGCGGGAAAGTAGTCGAGTGCGGTGGCCTCGGCGCTCCATCCGTCGCCGATCGCGTCACGGGCGGGAATCTCGTTCGTGATGTTCTCCACCGCGCCGTTGTTCGCCGACGCGACCACGATTTCGAAGCCGGTCAGCGACGGCGCCCAGACGTGCGCGACGCGGGTGTACTCGCCGGTCTTCCACCGACGCTTCTCACCGCTGAACGCGTCGGCCGGGGCTGTCAGCGCGGCGAGGCGGTGTGCACGTTCGACGACGAGGGCAGCCACGATGTCGCGGAGCATGGTGGTCTTGCCCGTTCCCGGCGGTCCGTTCACGGCGAAGATGCCGCCATCGCCGTCCACCATGTCCAGAATGCTGTTGACGGCGAGCTGCTGGCTCAGCGCCAGCGGATGCTCCGGAGGACTCGGCCACCGCCCTGCCGGTACCCGGGCCGGGCGGGTGGCGTCGAGGACGACATCGAGCCGTTCCCGGACGTCGAGGCGCCGACCGATGTCGAGCGCCGCGTTCGGCCGCAGATACGACCCGAGCGCCCCCGTGGGTCGGGTAGCGCCCGCGGCGCGCGCGACCCGGCGCAGATCCGCCAGGACGAAGCTGTTCAGGAAGTCGTGGGTGTCCGCCGCGCTGGCCGACTCCGCGGTGCGGGTGGAGACCAGGGTGCTCGCCACCCGGATCTCGGTGCAGGGGAACAGATCGCCGGCGCCGGTTGCCGCGGCGACGGCGTCGCGGCAGTTCCGCAGGCCGTCCAGCGTGATCGGCGGAGGAAGGCGATCACCCGCGATGCCATCCTCGACGCAGGCGGTGACGTCGCCGCGGCGGCAGGCGGCACAGGTCTGTTCGTGTTCCAGGAACGGCAGCAGCACCCGGAGGAACTCGTCGGAGAATCCCGCCGTTGCGGCGTCGAAGTCCGCCGCCCAGTCCGGTGAGGCGGAGCGTCGCGTGACCGCCTGCGCGGTCGACCAGGCGCAGCAGGACAGCGTCAGAGTGTCCGGCTGCGGCCGTCCGATGCCGGAGACGATGAACGCGGCAAGCGCACTCTCCCCGGCCGGTCGGGCATCGTAGGAATCATCCTCTGCCCCGTAGACCTCGGCGAGGCGGTCGTGCACGGCCTCGAGAGCGAAGACGCCGAGGTACACGACATGTCGCCACACCTGGTCAGGAGGCCTGCGCACCCGCGCCAGCTCGTGGCGTGGGTCCCACGGCAGCAGCTGATCGGGCGCAGGTCGGTAGACCCGCCGCCGCCGGTCGACGGCCTGTACCGGCGGCGGACTGAACATTTCCACGGACGTCCAGAACCGCAGGATCGCCGCCGGATCCGTCTCCGTCGTCGCCACCCCCCCACCCGCACGCCGGCACTCGCGCTTGCCGTGACCATGTGCTGCCCGCCAACTGTACTGATTCCAGTACATAAGGCAGTCGGCGATTGACCGTGTGGCGACGACCTGAACGCACCACGTGCACAGGATCGCGTGAGGCAGCGAGCTGCGGCCGCTTCACATCCCGTCCCCGACCGGGCGCCGGCGGCCCTGGTCGTACTCGCCCTGCCAGCGAGGCCGGTGCGGTAGGCGAAGACGACTGCCTGGTCATGTGCCCTGCCGGAAACGAAGCTGTCGGCACGCAGTGTCGGAAGACCTGGGCGCCGGGCGGAAACGGCACGTCGCCAGCTCCGCGATCAGGGGCAGAAACTCGCGCGGAACTCGGTGGGGGTCCGGCCGGTCAGGTCGCGGAACGCGGTGTTGAACGCCGACAGCGAGGTGTACCCCGAAGCGAAGGCGATGTTCGTGACTGATAGCTCGCTGTCGGTGAGCTCCTCGATCGCGTGCAGCACCCGCAGGCGGCGCAGGACCGCTCGCCAGGTCAGGCCGGTCTCCGCCTCGAAACGTCGCGCCAGCGAGCGCGGTACGAGACCCACCTCGCGTGCCACGTCCTCGAAGCGGATATCGGTGGCGAGGCGCTGCTCGGTGATGTGCAGTGCCCGCCGAAGCTCGGGTGAGCGTCCCGCGGGAACGACGCACGGGCTCGGCCGCTCGGCGAGTCGCCAGCAGACCGCGGCGAGCGCGGCGAACAGCGTTGCGGCGTAGGTCGGCAGTGCTTCGCCGTCCTCATCCCAGGCGCGGCACTCGGCCACCAGCGCACGAGCGAGCGGACTGAGGTCGAACACCGTCAGCGGCGCCGGCGGCCGCGGGGCGAAGTCCGGGTCGAACAGGACGGAGGCGGTCGTGACGGGACGCGGGATGCTCACCCGAATCGGCCGATGGGCCTCGATCAGCGCCGCGCGCGCCGGTGGAAGCAGCCACACCTGCCCCTGCGCCTCCAGCCGGAGGACGCCCGCGGAGGCGCAGAGCAGGTAGTGACGGTCGACGCAGAGCTCGCGGGCCGGTTCCGGCGGGAAGCTCCGGACGAAGCTGAACGCCCTACGCGTCATCGGCAGGCCCTACGCGTCATCGGCAGGCCCTACGCGTCATCGGCAGGCTCGCACCGGCCGATTGTAGGAACCGGCAACCGGATCTCTCAGCCGACCGTCTCCAGCAGGTCGGCGTGAAAGCGGCGGCTGACCGGGGCGTCGGTCATGAGCGGCCGCAGCGCCTTCCCGGAGCGCTCGAAAACCGCCGACGCGAGGTACCCCTCGAAGGACACCTGGTCCTCCCACTCGTGGACAACCGTGATCCGGGTGTCGTTCTCGCGGGCCGCGTACACGCGGAAGGCGACGTTGCCCGGCATGGCGAGCACCTCGTCGCGCTCCCCGTCCAGCGTGGCGAGGGCGGCCGGGCGATCGGCCGCGGTGGTGCTGACGTCAAGGACGGCGATGAACATCGATGCCTCCAGGAGGGAGCCGGCGGCTGCCGGCGGCTGCCTCGATGCTCCAACCGGACCCGGCTGCGGCGCCTCCGCCAGTCGGACACCTTCACGCTCCGGTCGGACAGCACCGCCCGATCCGGCTGAAACGCTGGTCGGCGCCCCCATGGTCGTGCTCGACTCCGGTGCCCGGGATGGGCCCGGCACGATGCGAGCGGGATCCGCGGTGGCGGTCTCGACGCGCATCGCCCATCATGTCACTCATGGAGATCGTATGAGTTCTATGGGTAGTCACCCCGATGGCGGTGATCATCCAGTTCCGCCGGCGCCGGCGGGTCATGGCAACCGGTGACACGAGGGCCTGGAGCCGGGAGATCAGGAGTCGACAGCCGAAGCGTCGAAGATCGACGCCTGGAGGTGCACATGATGGTCAGACGGACTGTGGTGCCGGTACTCGCCCTGCTCCTCGCCGTGTTCGGCAGCGCGGCGCTCGTTCTCGCGCCCGCGGCCCAGGCTCGCGGGCTGACACGCGCGGCGGGCGTGCATGCCGGTGTCGGGCATGCCGGCGTCGCCTACGGCACTCGTGGCGTCTACCGGTCCGGCACGGTGGTGTATGGCTCGTCGCAGGGGACCACCTCGTCGCAGGGGACCACCTCGTCGGACGGGTCGACATCGAGTCCCACGCCGCCGGCCTCCGGGACGAGCGAGTCCGGCACGAGCGGGTACGCGGCCGGTGGCGTGGTGGTACATCGGTCCGGCGCCGTGGTGCATCAGACGGGTGTGGCTCGTGCCGGCCGCGGCGTCGGGGTGCGCCGCTGACGCGGTCGGCCTGGCGGACGGGTAGCCCGAGGTGGGCCCTCCTCCGCGCCGCCCGCGGGTCAGGGGGCGTGGTCGTGTTGGGGGCGCAGGGCGTCGAGGATGAGGCGCCGGAAGAGCAGGCGGCTGTCCTCGTCCTGCCGTCCCGTCTCGGCCAGGCGCTGGGCGCAGCCGGTGATCAGTGTCCGCAGGTCCTCGGTGTTGACGTCGCTGCGCAGCGCGTTCGCCGCCTGGGCTCGGGTCACGATCTGCTCGAAGGCGGTGATGAGGTCGGCGATCTGCGGGTCCGCGCTGGTCACGCTTCTGGTTCGCAGCATGTCGTGGGCCAGTCTGTTCAGCACGATCTGGTCGAACCAGGCGGCGATGAGCTCACGGAACGCCGCCGCGGCGTCGGGATTGTCCAACGCCGAGCGCGTCATGTTGACGAACCACCGCAGCTGGTGGGTGATGACCGCGGCCACCAGGTCGTCTCGGCTGGGGAAGTTGCGGTAGACGGTGGCCTTGCCGACACCGGCGCGGTCGGCGACGTCGGGCACCGTCGTGGCCAGGCCGAGCTCGGCGAACACCTCGACGGCGGCCCGCACGACGCGCTCGTGGTTACGCCGTGCGTCCGACCTGCGGGTCTCCGAGGTCGTCATCCGCCCATTGCAGCACATCGGCGGACGGCGGGTCGCCGCATGACCCGCGCCCGCGCTCGCCTCGCGGCGGGCACGGACGCGGGTTCCTCGTGCGTACTCGTGTACGGGTGTCTCGTGTTACCTGGTGGCGCTTGCGACCCGCGTGGTCGCCGATCGTGCCGCGCCCACCTCGTCGCTGTCCCGCGCTGCCGGTCGGGAATCGGCCGAGGCGGCCGGGGCGCCAGCGCCGGTCCGGGAGCGGGGCAGGCCCAGTGCGCTGAGGCCGGCGACCACCGCGATGACGGCGCAGAAGAGGAAGGCGATCTGGTAGGCGTCGGCCGTCGGGATGCCGGTGACGGGATCCACCTGGGAGACGAGGATGCTCGCGCAGATCTGCGATCCCAGCGACGAGCCGATCGAACGCAGCAGCGTGTTCACACCGGTGGCCTCGCCGGTCCGGTCGGCCGCCACCGCGTCGATGACGAGGTTGGGAATCGCCGCGAACACCAGGCCGATCCCGGCGAACGCGACCACGCCCATCAGGACCAGGGCGAGCCGCGAGTCGGGCACCGTGGCCAGCAGGGCGAGGCCGGCCGCCGTGACCAGGCTGCCGGTGAGTACCGCGATGCGTCCGCCCCACCGTCCGGCGATGACGCCGGCCAGCGGTGCGGTCACCAGCATCGCGAGGGAGCCGGGCACCATCAGCAGGCCGGCGGTCGTCGCGTCGGTGCCGAACCCGTAACCCGTCGTCTTCGGGGTCTGGGCTAGTTGCGGGATGAGCAGGAAGGCGCCGAACATGCCGAACCCGACGAGGACCGTGGAGATGTTGGTGATCAGTACCGGGCGCTGCGCGAGCATGGTCATGTTGATGAGCGGCTCGGCCTGACGCCGTTCGAAGGCGACGAGCGCGCCGAGCACGGCGACGCCGGCGACGATCAGGCCCAGGGTCGTGGCGCTCGTCCATCCCCACGTCTTCGCCTGGCTGATGCCGACCAGCGGCAGGGCGACGCCGACGCCCAGCAGCAGGGTGCCGACGAGGTCGATGCGGCCGGGCACCCGGTTCGGCGACTCGGGAACCAGCAGCTGGGCGCTGAGGGCGGCGAGCGCGGCCATCGCCGCGCCGGACCAGAAGATCCAGTGATAGGTCGCGTGGTCCACGAGCAGTCCACCGAGGACGAGTCCGAGGCCGCCGCCGATCCCGAGCATCGCCGAGATCAGCCCGATGGAGGCCGGTCGCCGATGCGGCGGGAACTCGTCGCGGATGATGCCGAAGCACAGCGGGATCACGCCGCCACCCGCGCCCTGCAGGATCCGGCCGGCGATCACGACCCAGAGCTGTCCGGCCAGCGCCGCGACCACCCCACCGAGCGCGAACACGGCCAGGGACACGACGAGCATGCGACGTTTGCCGACCATGTCGCCGAGCCGGCCGATGACCGGCGTCAGGATGGCCGCGGCAACCAGGTAGCCGCTCATCGTCCAGGTGACGTCGCCGACGGAGGCACGCAGCTCGCGGGCCAGCACGGGGATCGCCGGCACGACCGTCGTCTGCGCGAGCGCGAACGCCATGCTCGCGAGGAGAAGGACGGCCAGGGTGCGGCCAGGATTCGGGCGCGGAGGGGCAGTGCTCATGACACTCCGTGAGGTGACTCGGCGGCCTCCGGTGCCGGACGCCGTCGACGGGACGGGAGGGGAACCCTGGTCCGACAGGAAACGGACCAACTGAGTCCACATGTTAGATGGACTCTGGTAGTCCGTTTAGGGGGTTGGCCTCATGCGGCCGATGACGTGCCTCACACGGGCATACGGCTTGGGGCGCACGGGCGGGCGTGATCGGCGGCCGTGACCATGGCCGGGCGAGGGCCGCGGGGCATGATGATGTAGACCTTGGGAGTGCGCGTCCGGGGGACGACAGCCCGGAGTGCATGGCCGTGCGGCGAGGCCTCGCCGCCGGGACACGCAGCGCTGGAGGTAGAAACGTGGATCCGCGCGACGTTGTGCAGCTCGCCCTTCCGGCCGACAGCGCCTACCTCACCGTGCTGCGCACCGCGACGGCGTCGCTCGCCGCCCGGCTGGACTTCACCCTCGACGACATCGAGGACCTGCGGATCGCCGTGGACGAGGCGTCCGCGCTGCTGCTCGTCGCCGCCGTTCCCGACTCCGCGCTGGAGTGTGCGTTCACGTTGTTGCCCGGCGCCATGCGGGTCGCCGTGTCGGTGATGAGCATCGACGGTGAGCCGCCGTCGAAGGACACCTTCTCGTGGACCGTCCTGAGCGCGCTTGCGAGCGAGGTCTCCAGCTCCACCGGGCCCGGCCGCCAGGTGACGATCGAGCTGGCGAAATGGCGGGGCGACCGGCCGGACCCGGGCGAGCAGCCGTCCACCAGGATCTGCTGAGCGGAACGGAGAGCCGTCGAGCCTGGCGTTCGGGATCAGCCGGGGAACGCCCGGGTCAAGGCTCCGCGCCACGCCGGACGGCGTGGCCGGGCACCACCGCGGATCCCCGCCTTCCCCCACGACCGGTTCGGCCCGGTCCGCGGTGGTGCCCTTGGCGACGCTGCGTCCCGGCCGGTCAGCGGCCGGCGGAGGTCTCGGCGAGCTCCGAGACGTACGGCCGGCCCTCCCGCCACGCGGCCACCTGCTCCGGTCGGCCGAAGACCTGCAGGTAGTTCTCGACGTTGGTCTCGTCGATCTCGCCCAGCACGACGGGTTCGAAATCCGTGCCGTCCTCCCCGACGAAGGCCGGCAGCGGCTCCAGCACGGTGTCCAGACTCGGGTGAAAGAAGATCCCGGTGGACTGTCGGGTCGCGGCACCGCCGGCTACCACCCGGTGGCGGACGGGCCGGAACAAGCCGTTGGTCCAGCGGGTGAGGATCGTTCCGGAGAACACCTGCAACGCTCCGGGGACGACGGGCACCGGGATCCAGCTGCCGTCCGGCCGTTGCGCCTGCAGCCCGGAGTAGTCGCCGCGCTGGTGCAGGATCGTCACCGCGGAACCGTCCGCGTGTTCCAGCAGGAGGAGCTTCTCCTCGTCGGACGCCGCTTCCGGGTAGGTCCAGGTCGGGTAGTCGTTGACGACCAGGTTGAGGTGGGACGGCTCGCCGTGCGGGAAGCTGCCGGCCGGCAGGCCCAGGACCCGCTCGTACAGACCGAGCACCCGCCGGGCCAGGGCCGCGGTCGCCTCGGCGTACGCGAAGGCGACCCCGCGCAGGTCGGGGTCCTGCGGCGGCCAGACGTTGCCGTGTTCGTAGAGACCGAGCCACTGCTCGGACACACCGGCGGCGGCGGCGTCGGCCGGGTTGTCGAACTGTCCGACGGAGTACCGTTCGATCTCGAGACGGCCGAAGTCGTCGGGCCACTGCCGCCAGCCCCGGAAGGGGTGCCCGCTGGGGCTCGCCAGCTTCGCCTTCTCCGGCCTGGGCAGGCGCAGGATCCGTTCGACCCGGCGCTCGAAGTCCCCGATCAGCTCCGCTGGCACACCGTGGTTGACCACCTGGATCAGGCCGATCCGCTCGGCCGCCGTGCGCACGCGTGTCAGCAGGTCCGTGGGCGCGTCCGCGGCCAGCGCCGCTTCCAGATCAATGACGGGGATCTCGTCGGACATGGTGGAGGTGTCCTTTCCGGTCGGGATGCTGGATGACGTCGCGCTGGTCAAGGCCGGTTCTCCTCGTGGTTGCTGCCCGGGGTCTCCTGCGGGGCTCCGGCGGCGGCCTGGCGGGTGGCGTCCGGCACCGAATCGAGCAGGAGTCCCTCCAGCACGCCGGCCAGCGCCGCCGGCCGTTCGATCTCCACGTCGGTGTCGACGCCGTCGACGGTCAGTACCTGGACCCCTGCCCGCCGGACCGCCTCCTCGAGGTCGTCGGCGCAGGGCGACGATGCCGCGCGGATGACGGAGACGGCGACCGCCGGGGCGCCGCCCGCGCCACCCGCGGTGGCGGTGGCCAGGTCGCCCCACGACCGTTCCGGATCGTGGTCGACCGCGGCCAGCGCCGGATCATGGCGCCAGGTCCAGCCACCGTCGGGCTCATGAACCGTGCCGTAGAGCACCTCGCGGCGCAGCGCCCTCCCGACGAGGTCGACGCCGCCCGCGGACCGCACGCCACCGCCGGAGTCCACGCCGCCGGTAGAGCCGATCTCGGCGGCGGACCCGGCGGTCCAGGGGAGGTCGGTCCGGGGGAGGTCGGTCCGGGGAATCGTGTCGGCGAGCAGGCGGACCGCGTCCGCGCGGGAGGCCGGGGCAGCGCTGGCCGCCGGGCGCACGGCACGTCCGGCCCCGGGCAGGGTGTCGAGCAGGACGAGCCGACGGACGAGCTCGGGCCGCCGGACGGCCAGCGCCAGGGCGGTGAGCCCGCCCAGGCCGCTGCCCACCACCAACCGGGCCCGCGGAGCGAACGAGGCGATCGCCTCGGCGGTGACGGCGGCGAGACGGGCCAGCTCGTACCGGCCGTCGCGCCGTCGGTCCGAACGGCCGTGTCCGGGCAGGTCCAACGCGACGGCCGGGCGCCCGAGGGCCAGGATCACGGCGTCCCACTGGCGCGCCCCGCGACCGGCGTCATGGAGAAAGACCAGCTCGGGCCGTCCTGATCCCCACGCCACGGCGCTCACGTGTCCGCCGGTCGTCGGGTTGAACCAGCGGCGCTGAACCGGAGGTGGATCGTTCCCGTCGAGCCCGGCATCCGCGGCCACGTCTGCCAGCAGCGCGAACTCATGGGGTAGCGCCCCGTCGTCGAGCCGGTCGAGCGCGACCGCGGCGCGTTTCTCCGACATCAGACATTCTCCTTTTCGGGCTTCTCGTCCTCCGCCGCCGCTGCGACGGCCGGCCCCGCCGGTGGCGGGAACACGGGCAGATCGGCCGCGTCGAGGTGGCAGCGCACGGAGTGGACTGCCGTCGTGACGCCCCCGCCGAGCGGCAGGAGGGGAGGGTCGACGAAGTCGCAGAGACCGTCGATCCTGCGGGGGCAGCTCTCCGCGTAGCCGCAGCCCGTGGCCGCCGTGGAACCGCGCCGTACCTGCCCGGGCCGCCCTGGCTGCCCGGCTCGCCCGGGTGGAACCGGGTCCACCGGTGTGGTCAGCGCGTGGGTGTAGGGATGGTGCGGTCCGAGCAGCACGGCGGTGGCCGGGCCGACCTCCACGATCCGGCCCCGGTACAGGACGGCGACCCGGTCGGCGAGGTAGCCGACGACGGCCAGATCGTGCGAGACGAACAGGTAGGACACGCCGTGCGCATCGCGGGCGGTGGCGAGCAGTTCGAGCACCGCGGCCTGGACGCTGACGTCCAGCGCGGATACCGGCTCATCGCAGACGACCAGCCGCGGATCGCCGGCGAAGGCCCGGCCGATCGCGACGCGCTGCTTCTGACCGCCTGACAGGCTCGGCGTCCTCATCGGCAGCAGGCGGGGCCCGAGCTGGACGCGCCCGGCGAGGTCGGCGACCGTGCCCTCGCCGCGCAGGGTCGCCAGCGCCCGGCGCAGCACCATGCCGACGGTGTGCCGGGGATTGAGAGTGGTGTCGGGGTCCTGGAAGACCATCTGCACGCGTCGGCGGTCGTCGGCGCGGCGGCGGGACAGCGCCACCGGCAGCGGCCGGCCGTCGAGCCGGATCTCGCCGGGGCCGTGCGGGCCCAGGCCGACCACGGCCCGGGCAAGGGTCGTCTTCCCGCTGCCGGACTCACCGACCAGACCGAGCACCTCACCGTGAGCGATGTCGAGATCGATGCCGGTGAGCACGGGCGTCCGGCCATAGCTGCGGGACAGTCCACGCACGGTCAGCAGACCCGGCCGGGCCGGCTCGGCGGCCACCTCGTTGACCTGCTCCTGGAAGCGCGGCAGGTCCACGCGGATGCTGTGATGGCAGCGCACCGTGTGCCCGTCCGAGAGGTCGGCGACTCCCTCAGGAAGGTCGGCCGATCCTGCTGAGGAGCCGGTGGGGCCGGTGGGCGCGAGTGGTGGCTCCGACGTGCGGCACACCTCGTCGGCGAGCGCGCACCGGTCGGCGAAGGCGCAGCCCGCCGGCCGGTCGGTGGGTGCCGGCGGCTGCCCGGGCAGCGCTGGCATCCTGCGCTCTCGCCTGCTCACCCCCACTCGGGGGACCGCGGCGACGAGGGCGGCGGTGTAGGGGTGGCGGGGCGAGGTGAGCAGATCGGCCGCCGCGCCCTGCTCGACCAGGCGTCCCGCGTACAGCACGCCCACCCGCTCGCAGGTGCGCGCGACCAGGGCGAGGTCGTGGCTGATGAGCAGGACAGCGGCGTCGATCTGCCGCCGCAGCGCCTGGATCAGGTCGAGGATCTCCCGCTCGACGGCGGGGTCGAGGCCGGTGGTCGGCTCGTCGAGCACCAGCAGGCGGGGGCTGCCGGCGAGGGCCGCGGCGATACCGACCCGTTGCTGCTGGCCGCCGGAGAGTTCGTGCGGCCATCGTCGCGCGAGCGTCGCGGGCTCGGGCAGCCGCACCGCGCCGAGCAGCTCGACGGCCCGGGACCGGGCCTGCGCCCGAGACAGACCCGCCAGCCGGCAGACCTCGGCCACCTGCGCGCCGACCCGGATGGTGGGGTCCAGGCTGCTGCTCGTGCCCTGATGAACCATGGCGAAGGCGCTGGCCCGCCACCGCCGATGCTCCCGGGCGGACAGGGCCCGCACATCGACCCCGTCGAGTGCGATGCGGCCGGCGTCGATGCCGCCGCCACCGGGCAGCACGCCCGCGAGCGCCGCGGCCAGTGTGCTCTTGCCGCACCCCGACTCACCTACCAGGCCGTAGGTCTCGCCGGGTCGGATCCGCAGGCTGACACCGTGAAGAGCGACGGCCGGTCCGGCGGACGACGGGTAGCTCACCGTCAGCCCCTCGACGATGAGTCCCCCGGTGCCTGCGGTTCCGCCGGTGCCTGCGGCGCCCGCGGTGCCATCCACCGCCGGATCACCTGCCGCCCGGTTGCTCCCCGCCGGCTCGCGCTCCCGTGGCCCGCTCATCGCCGCGTGGCCTGTTCACGCAGGTTGTCGGCGATCAGCGCGATACCGACGACGAGACTGCCGACGGCGAGCGCCGGGAACAGCACCGTCCACCAGCACTGCTGGAGAAAGACCCGGTTGTCGGCCACGGAGGCGCCCCACTCCGGGGATCCCGGTGCCTGGCCGAGCCCGAGGAAGGACAGGGTCGACGCGGCGAAGATCGCGTTACCCAGCCCCGACGTCGCCTCGACCAGCACGGTCCCGCTGACATTGGGCAGCACCTCCCGCCACAGCAGCGACCAGAACGGCTCGCCGCGCAGCCGGGCTGCCTCGACGTAGGGCTTTTCCCGCTCGACCAGCGCGGCCGCCCGGACGCTGCGCGTCACCATCGGGGTGGAGAACGTGGCGATGACAAGGACGAGGGTCGTCGTCGACCGGCCCGCGAGTGCCACCACCACCACGGCCGCGACGAGGCTCGGGAAGACCGCGAACATGTCGACGACCCGCATCACGATCTCGTCGACCAGGCCGCGCCGCATCCCGCACACGAGCCCGAGCAGGCTTCCGGCCGCGACCGCGAGCGCGGTCGCCAGTGGGGCGACCTCCAGCACCGGACGGGCCCCCGCCATCACCCGCGACAACACGTCCCGGCCGAACTGGTCGGTGCCGAACAGGTGGCCGCCACTCGGGCCCAGCAGCCGCAGGGACGGATTCTGGGCCATCGGATCCGCCGGCGCCAACCACGGCCAGAACACGGCGACGACGACCCAGCCGACCAGCAGGCACACGCCGACCACGAACGAGGGACGGCGGACGAGCCCGCGGGGGGCGAGTGATCCGTCCCGCGCACGCGCCTGGTCCCGCGCACGGTGAGGCGCACCGCTGGCCGCGGCCTCCTCGCGCGGGGGGCGCGTCGCCGCGCTGTCGACCTCCGCGCTTGTCACGCCCGTGCCCTCCCCACCCGTACGCGCGGATCGAGCAGCGCATACACCAGGTCGGCGATGACGTAGATGCCCATCCCCACCGCGCCCAGCACGATCGCGCTGGCCTGCAGGGCGGGCACGTCCTTGCTGGTCGCCGACGACAGCAGCAGGTCCCCGATGCCCTGGTAGCCGAACAGCAGCTCGACGGTCACCAGCCCCGCGAGCAGGAACTGCAGCTGCACGGCGAGCGCGCCCGTCGCCGGCACCAGCGAGTTGCGCAGCACATGTCCGCGCACGAGCCGCGTCTCGGACAGGCCACGCACCCGCATCGCCCGGATGAACGGGCTGGCCAGGACCGCGACCGTGCTCGCCCGCACGTGCCGGGCGACGTAGCCGGTGCACAGCAGGACCAGGCAGAGCGCGGGCAGCAGCAGATGCTGGATCCGGGTCAGCGGACCAGCTCCCGGCGGGGCCTGCGCCGACGAGGGCAGCCAGTGCAGCCGGACGCTGAAGATCACCAGCAGCACGACGCCGGTGACGAACTCCGGAACGGCAGCGAGGCTCAGACCCGTGACACTGAGGATCCGGTCGGTGAGCCGTCCCTCCCGCAGCCCCGCGGCGAGGCCGAGCGTCAGGGCGACGGGGACCAGGAGGACGAAGGAGAGCAGGGCGAGCGTCGCGCTGTTGAGCAGGCGCTCGACCACCAGTGGGCGGACGTCGACCCCCAGTGTGTAGGATCGTCCCCAGTCGCCGGTGACGAACCCGCCGAGCCAGTGCAGGTACCGGGGCGCCAGCGGCTCATCGAGGCGTAGCTGGTGGCGCAGCGCGTCCACCGACGCCTGGCTGGCCTCCCGGCCCAGCACGACGCGTGCCACGTCGCCGGGGATCAGTTCGGTGGCGATGAACACCAGCAAGCTGACCGCCAGCATGGTGACGAGAATCGTCACCAGCCGCCGGGTCAGGAAGCGCAGCACGTGGGATCACACCCGGCTCACGGTCGTCAGGTCGAGGAAGGCCGACGGATGGGCGCGCAACCCCCTGACCCGATCGGACCGGTAGGCCCGGACGGCGCCGGACCACGCCGTGATGATGACCGGCACGTCCTCGTGGAGGGCCCGTGCGATGATCGCGGCCTGCTTCCGACGCTCGGCGGGGTCGGTCGCGGCGTCGTAGGCGTCGGCCGCGGCGTCCAGGACGGGGTTGGCGTACTTCGAGCCGTTCCAGGCGCCGTGGCTCTTCACCATCGGGATGATGAACTGACCTGGTGTCGGGCGGCCCGCCCAGCCGACGAGGTTCGCGTCGGTGAACAACCAGGGGGTGTCGGTCTCCTGGTTGCCGCCGTAGAACGCCTCCGAGGTCTGCTGGTCGAGATCGACGGTGATTCCCACCCGCTTGAGCTGGTCCTGGATGACCAGGGCGTATGCCTTGCTCGGCGGGTCGAAGCTGAGGGTGAACCGCAGGTTGCCGACCCCCGCGGCGGACAGCAGCGACCTGACCTTCGCCGCGTCCTTCGCACGTTGCGGCAGGTCCTTCGGCGCGGCGGCGAACGCGGGCGCGAAGAGGTGGTCGTTGCCGGCGACGCCGACCCCGTTGTAAACGGAGGTGAGGACACCCGGCCGGTCCAGCGCGTAGGCGATGGCCTGCCGGACCTCCTTCTTCGTGAACGGCGGCCTGTCGACCCGCAGGGTGAACGCGGACAGGCCGGTACCGCTGACCTTGTCGACGGCGATCGAGCCGCTTCCGGCGATCGGCACGACGAGGTCGGCCTGGGAGAGGATCTGAGCGTCGATGGCACCGCTCTGCAACGCCAGCAGGTCGGCCTGGGCGTCCTTGTGAAAGACCACTTTGACGCCGTCGAGGTAGGGCGTGCGGGTGTCCCGGTACTTCGGGTTTCGGCTGAACGACGCTCCCTTGCCGACGTCATAGGAGTCGAGCAGGAAGGGCCCGGTGCCGATCGGCCGCTGGGCGAACATGCCGAGCTTGTAGTCGGCCTTGAGTACAAGCGCGTTGTAGTTACCCGCGGATACCAGGTAGGGGAAGTCGGAGAACGGCCGCTGAAGGTGGAAGACCACCGTGTCCGCACCCGACACCGCCACGCCGCCGGCCGCCAGGACCGACGCGAAGGCGGACAGGGCGGCGGACTTGTTCGCCGGATCGAGCAGCCGGTCGAACGACGCCTTCACCGTCGGCGCGTCCAGCGGTGTGCCGTCGGAGAAGACCACGCCCTTGCGCAAGGTGAACGACCAGGTCCGTCCCCCCTCCGACGAGGTCCACCCGGTCGCGAGCGCGGGGTGAAGCTGGAAGTCCTGGTCGAGCCAGATCAGGTACTCGGCGACGAGCTGGACCAGTGCGATCGCGGTCCCGTCGTACATGGTCACCGGGTCCAGGGCGGTGGGCGGCGTGGGAGCCCCAAGAGTGATCAGCCCGCCTCGCCTGCCTCCGGTGGCACCCGCCGCGCCGGCCGAGCCAGGGTGCGCGCCGGGTCCGGAACTGCCGCAGGCCGCGAGAAGGGCGGCGACGCCGCCCGCGCCGGCACCGGCCAGCAGGCCTCGGCGGCTGAGCAGAGTCCGCACGGGGTGCTCGGCGGCGGAGGGCATCCGATTCCCGGTAATGTCGATCGGCAGGGTCGGGAATAGCGGCACAGGTAGAGATCCTTTGCGGATGGGCGAGGAGGGCGAGCGCCGCGCGATCGAATCCGGCACCCGACCCTGGAAATCAGCCGATGGAAAGGTTGCTGAAATCTGACAGAAATACCCGAGAAAAGTTTACCGACGCATCCGCGCCGGGCATGTACGGCTCGTTCTTCGGGTCAATGGCTACACAGCGAGCTTGCGACGCGACGGAGGTCGAGATACCTCCGGGCAAAGAACGCCCTCTTCAACGCCACGGTGGGACTATAGCGGAGGGTCGGGGCGCAGCGCAATGAAACGGTGACGTCCGGGGAGTGGTCTACGGAGCGTGACTCCGTGCGATCGGGATTTGAGGTTCCGCGGAGCGGGCGTCCGAAGCCTGGGGCGAGTAGCGCCGAAAGCCGCGGCGGGCTCGCTCACACCGGCTTGCCTTCCTTGATCAGTTCGCGCATGACAGCCGCCTCAGGAAGGCGCGGTCCACAGCGTGCGTGCCCCGGGCGAGCGCTTCCCGAAGAGCGCGTCGGCCTCGTCGAAGAAGAGAATCCAGTCCTTGTGCTCGGCCCGGTTGAACAGCCGGGCCAGGTTCTTCCAATCCCGACCGGGTGCGGGCCTTTCGCGGACCCGTCGTGGAACCAGCCCTCGGCGCCGGCGGCATTACTACCGGCGGACCGCGGCCGACGCCGCGGGTGCGGACCCTTCGGCCCGCGTCGGCCAGATCATCGACGCGGGCCCGATCCGGTCAGCCGGGGTCAGCGGATGGCGGCGCGCAGGGCGTCGGCGCGGTCGGTGCGCTCCCAGGTGAAGTCGGGGAGGGTGCGGCCGAAGTGGCCGTACGCGGCGGTCTGCGCGTAGATGGGGCGCAGGAGGTCGAGGTCGCGGATGATCGCGGCGGGGCGCAGGTCGAAGACCTCGCGCACGGCGCGCTCGATCTCGGTGGTCGCGACCTGCTCGGTGCCGAAGGTCTCGACGAACAGGCCGACCGGCTCGGCCTTGCCAATCGCGTAGGCGACCTGGAGTTCCACCCGGCGGGCGAGGCCCGCGGCGACGACGTTCTTGGCGACCCAGCGCAGGGCGTAGGCGGCCGACCGGTCGACCTTGGACGGGTCCTTGCCGGAGAACGCGCCGCCGCCATGGCGGGCGTAGCCACCGTAGGTGTCGATGATGATCTTACGTCCGGTCAGGCCGGCGTCGCCCTGGGGGCCGCCGATCTCGAACCGGCCGGTCGGGTTGACCAGGAGTCGGAAGCCGTCGACCTCGAGGCCGAGGTTCTCCTCGGCCAGCCGCTTGAGCTCGGGTTCGATCACCGACGCGCGGATGTCGGGGGCGAGCTGGGCGTCCAGGTCGATGCCCGCCGCGTGGTGGGAGGAGACGACGACGGTGTCGAGGCGGACCGGCCGGTCCCCGTCGTACTCGATGGTGACCTGGGTCTTCCCGTCCGGGCGCAGGTAGGGGAGCGTGCCGTCGTGGCGGACCTGGGCGAGTCGGCCGGCGAGGCGGTGCGCGAGGGTGATCGGCAGCGGCAGCAGGTCCGGGGTCTCGTCGGTGGCGTACCCGAACATCAACCCCTGGTCGCCGGCGCCCTGCCGATCCAGGTCGTCCTGCCCGCCCTCCACCCGGGCCTCGTAGGCGCTGTCGACGCCCTGCGCGATGTCGGGGGACTGCGCGCCGATCGAGACCAGCACACCGACGGTGGCGCCGTCGAAGCCGGTGGACGCGTCGTAACCGATGTCCAGCAGCGTGCGCCGGACGACCGCGGTGACATCCACCAGCGCCGACGACGTGACCTCCCCGGCCACGTGCACATGGCCGGTCGTCAGCAGCGTCTCGACCGCGACCCGGGAGCGCGGGTCGGCGGCCAGGTAGGCGTCGAGCAGCGCGTCGCTGATCTGGTCGGCGAGCTTGTCCGGATGTCCCTCGGTGACGGACTCCGAGGTGAAAAGGCGTCGGGACATGAGAGCTGATACCTCATCTCGTCATTGAAATGATCAGAAGATCGCGTCGCCGCGCGGGCAGGAGACGGCTGACGTTCGGGGTGCACGTGCCGAAACCCGACCTGGGCGCGGAAATGGTCGAAGTGTGAGGCGCGGTAGGCGGGAGGCGGGAGGCGCGTCAGAACGCCAGGCGCAGCCGCTGTGGACCTCTGGTGGCCCATCGGCCTGATGGCCAGATGGAGGAGGGGGAGAGCGGAGCGGTCAGAAGCAACAGGCGGCGCTGACGACACGACCGAGGTCGACGTGCCGGCGGGAGGCGAGACGGAGCCCGTCGAAGTGGTGCGTCGCGGTCGACACGAGACCTCCTTCGCGGACGTCCTCGAGCGTGTGAGCTCGAGGGTGCGGAGCTTCGCCGGCCCGGCTGACTCCGATCGCAGCGAGCGGCACGTGCTCGCCGCGCTGACCACTGGCAGGCACAGCAATCCCTACCAACCCAGTGAACATAGCACGCCCGGGCACCTCGATGATGGCGGGGCGCCCTGGGCGCAGGCGTCGTTAGCCTGGCAGCGCTGAACGCGGATGTCGGGATCGTGAGTGGAGGTTGGACGGGTGCGGATCCTGCTGCCGCCGAGCGAGGCGAAGGCCGAGGGTGGCGACGGGCCGTCGTTGCGGGCGTCCGGGTTCGGTGACGGCCCGCTCGCGGAGGCCCGCGCTGACGTGGCCCGGGCAGTCGCGGCGTTCTGCCAGGCCGATCCGAACGCGGCGTCCGTCGCCCTGCGGCTGCCGGCCTCGCGCGCACGGGCCGACCTGGCCGCCAACATCGCGCTTCTGGACGCACCGACGAGGCCCGCGCTCGACCGCTTCGTGGGCGTGCTCTACCAGGCGCTGGCCCCGGCGGAGCTGCCACCCGCCGCGCGAGCCGCGGCCGACCACACCCTGTTCGTCTCCAACGGGGCCTTCGGTTTCCTCGGCGCGGCCGAGCCGGTGCCGGACCATCGGGTCGGTATGACGGCGGCGGTGCCAGGTATCGGTGGCCGTACCGCACCGACGGTGCTCGCGGCCTACTGGCGCGCCCGGCTCGCGCCCGTGCTGCCCGACCTGCTTGCCGGCATCCCGGATGTCGTCGGCGAGCACCTCGTCGTGGACCTGCGCTCCTCGGACTACGCGACCGTGCCATCCCTTTCCGGGCCGCTGCGTGCCTGCGCTCTGCCGGTGCGTGCCCTGACCGAGAAACGCGTCGACGGGCGCTGGGCCCGCCGTCCGCTCAGCTTCCAGGCGAAGCAGACGAAGGGTCTGCTGACCCGCGCCCTCCTGCTCGCCCAGGTCGCCGGTCGCCTGGTCAAGAGCATCGACGACGTGGCCGAGGTGGCCGAGTCCGCTGGCCTCGTCGCCGAGCCACGCGGTACCGCGACCGCGCCCACCCTCGACGTCATCGCCCGCTGGAGCCCGACCGCCTGAGCCGGCGCCGTCGCGTCCGAAGAGGTCCGACCACCGCACCCCATCCCGACGGCGAGGCCGAGGCTGATCAACGCCTAACGACGATGATAATCGTCGTAGAGCGGTATGATGCCGGCTATGGTCGGTGACAGGGGCGCGCACGTGACGCCGTTGTCGGTAGCGCGGTCGCTACGCCTGCTCGGCGAGCATGTGTCGACCTGGCGGAAGCTGAATCGGCTGACGGCGGCCCAGGTCGCCGAGCGAGCCGGGATCTCGCGGGACACGCTGCGGGCCATCGAGCAGGGCAGGGGCACCGCGAGCATGGAGAACCTGCTCAGGGTGCTGCGGACCGTCGGGATCATGGATGCCGTGGTCAAGGCCGCCGACCCGTACGAGACCGACGTCGGCCGGCTGCGCATGGATGAGATCCTCCCCAAGCGAGTGCGGCGCTGATGGCCGGACGGGATCCCGTCGAGGTCACCGTCGAGATCGAAGGGCGGCAGATCGCCGCTGGCACGTTGTGGCTGCATGACCGAGGTGGACAGAGCGCCACGTTCCGCTATTCCGACGCATACCTGACCAACCCGACTGGATATGATCTTGATCCGGCGCTGACCAGGGCCGCCGGCGTCTTCCACACGCCGCCTGGGCCAGCCATCTTCAACGCGTTCGCGGACAGCTCTCCTGACCGATGGGGTGAGAACCTCATGCGGCGTGAGGAGCGCGAGCGTGCCCGCGCTGCCGCGACCACACCCCGCACTCTTCGTCCGTCCGACTTCCTTCTCGGCGTCCGAGACGACACCCGCCAGGGAAATGTCCGGTTCCGCCCACCGGGAACCGCCACGTACTTCTCGACGCACCGGCACGCGGTCCCACGGCTGATCGACCTGGCCCGGCTCATGCGGGCAGTCGACCGGGTGCGCGCGGAGGGCGACTTCGACCGAGATCTTGCAGACCTCGTCGACGCGGGTAGTTCCCTGGGTGGCGCGCGGCCCAAGGTCGCGGCGCGGGACGTGTCCGGGCGCCTCTCGATCGCCAAGTTTCCGCGTTCGGGTAGTGACGAATGGGACGTGGCTGGTTGGGAGGAGGTACAGCTGAGGCTCGCGCGGCGGGCGGGGCTTACCGTGGCGGAGTCGGAGTTGCTGACCGTCGCCGGCCGGCATGTACTACTTCTGAGCCGTTTCGACCGCATCGGCGCGCGGCGGCTGGGGTTCGCGAGCGCCCTGACCATGCTCGAGGCCTCCGACGGGGATCGCCGCAGCTACCTCGAGATCGCCGAGGTGATCGAACGCTACTCCCCGAGCGCTGACGCCGACCTGTGCGAGCTCTACCGGCGGATCCTGTTCTCGATCCTGACCGCGAACACCGACGATCACCTGCGCAATCACGCGTTCCTGCGCGAGCGGGACGGCTGGGCGCTCTCTCCTGCCTACGACCTCAACCCCAATCCGGACAATCCGACCCGACTGAGCACGGCCATCGACCTCGACAGCACCGACGCGAGCATCGACATCGCGCTGTCGGTCGCCGCCTATTTCCGCCTGTCACTGCCGAGGGCTCACGATCTGGTCAGGGAGGTGGAGACCGCCACCGCGGGCTGGCGGCAGGCCGCAGCCGATCTCGGTATTCCGAAAGGCCAGAACGACCGGATGGCCGTGGCCTACGAGGGTGAACAGCGACGGATCGCTCGTGGGCTCAGCGTGCCCTGACGAACCGTCTCAGGTCGTGTGGAATTGTGATCTCCGCGGCCGTCCGGGTGGGATTCGGCGGTCCCGGCTGTTCGTCAGGTGAGGCGGGTGGTGTCCGCGGCGTCGTAGGGGAGGATGTCGGCGAGGCGGTGTTCGCGCAGCTTCGTGGTCCAGGCCGGGTCGGAGAGCAGGACGCGGCCGAGGGCGACAAGGTCGAGCTCGCCGCCGGCGAAAAGGTCCAGCAGGGGTGCGAGGCTCAGCGTCGCCGTCGAGCCTTCGTGGTCACCGCGGAAGGCCGTCGTCAGCCCGATCGAACCAATGGCGATGACGGGCAGGCCGGTGACCCGCTTCGTCCAGCCGGCCAGGGTGCGCGGCGAGCCGTCGAACGCCGGCAGCCAGTAGCGGCGGGTCGACACGTGCAGCGCGCTGACCCCGGCGTCGACGAGCGGGGCGAGCAGCGTCTCGAGCTCGTCGGGGGTGTCGGCGACGCGGGCGTCGAAGTGGCTGCCCTTCCACTGGGAGTAGCGGTAGATCACCGGGTAGTCCGGCCCGACCTCGCCGCGGACGGCGGCGACGACCTCCGCGCCGAGACGGGCCCGGGCCGCGAGATCGCCGCCGTAGCTGTCGGTGCGGCGGTTGGTGTTCTGCCAGAAGAACTGGTCCAGCAGGTAGCCGTGCGCGCCGTGCAGCTCGACGCCGTCGAAGCCGGCTCGACGGGCGTCCGCGGCGGCGGTGGCGAAGGCGGCGACCACAGCGTCGATCTCCGCGGTCGTCGCCGGTTCGCCTACCGTCGAACCGTCCGCCCGCAGCCCCGACGGACTGAACACCGGCGCCTGCGGATGCGGTGGCGTCCCGGCCTCACGGGTAGCCCCGAGGTGCCACAGTTGGGGCACGATCCGTCCGCCGACGGCGTGCACGGCCTCGACGACCTGACGCCAGCCGGCCAGGGCGTCGTCGCCGTAGAAGCGGGGCACCCGGTCGCTGGAGCCGGCGGACGGATGATCAACGTAGGTACCTTCGGTGACGACCAGGCCGACGTGTTCGGCGCGGCGGGCGTAGTAGGCCGCCACATCCTCACCGGGGATGCCACCCGGGGAGAACTGCCGGGTCATCGGCGCCATCACGAAACGGTTCGCCAGCTTCACGTCGCCCAGCACGAACGGGCTGAAAAGCGGCGCGGCGTCGACACCGTCCAACAGGCTCGTGCTGTCCGGCACAGGGGCGGGGACAGGCGCGGTGGCGGGTGCGGGCACGGCTGGGCTCGAAGACACAGTCACGATGGTGTTCAAGATTGGGGCGGTCGACCGTGTTCCGCGATCACGACCAACGGCGGCCGTGAGGCGGGTCACACCCGAAACGCCCGCGAGACGTTCGCGATCATCACCGGGAGTCTCCCGGTGAACTGGCGCCCTCGCAGGCTATCCTGCCGACGTGACGGAGACGACGACCGTGCTGCTCGCCTATGCCGATGTGGACCCCGTGACGGCGATTCCTTTCCTCGAGTCCGTGTCGCCTGCTGTCCGTGCCCTTTACTGCCCGTATGAGAACGCACACGAGCTCCGGACGCGACGCGACGAAAGGCCCTTCTCGCCGGATGCCCAGGACCTGTTACCGGCTCTGACGGAGGAACAGTCGGCCGCCTTCGCGCAGGCCGACGTCCTGCTTTCCCTGGACGTACCGATGGGTCTCGGTGCGGTCGCTCCTCGCCTGCGCTGGGTGCAGAACGTCGGCTCCGGCTATGGCCGTTACCGGTCGGCGGGGCTGGCCGAGGCCGGCATCGTGCTGACCAACGCCGCCGGCCTGGGCGCACCGGGGATCGCCGAGTTCGTGCTGGCCAGGCTGCTGGAACACTGGAAGCGGCTACCCGAGATCGCCGATCGCCAGCGGCGCCGGGACTGGGGCTTCACCTTCGGGCGCAGTGCCGCCGGCAGGACGGTGGTCATCGTAGGAATGGGCGCGATCGGCCGTGCCGTCGCCCAGGTATGCGCGGCGCTGCGGATGCGCGTCGTGGGGGTGGCGCGGACCGTGCCAGCCGGCGGGATGGACGGGATCGACGGCCTCGACGAGGTGTTCTCGGCCGCTGAGATGCACGCTGCTCTCGCCGAGGCCGACGCCGTCGTCCTGTGTGCGACGGATACCGCGGACAATGAGAATCTCTTCGATCAGAAGGCGTTCGCCGCGATGCCCACAGGGTCATTCTTCGTCAATGTATCCCGGGGCCGTCTGGTCGCGGACGAGGCGTTGGTCTCCGCGCTCGAAGGCGGCCATCTCGCCGCCGCCGCGATCGGCGTCACCCGGGTCGAGCCCGTTCCCGCCGACAGCCCGCTGTGGACCACCCCGGGCCTTCGGCTGTCGCCGCATTCCGCGACCAGCCAGGACGGCTACACCGACCGCGTCCTGGACCTCTTCCGGGACAACCTGCACCGCTTCCTGACCGGTCGCCCCCTGCGCAACGTGGTCCCGCTGACCTGACTGCGCCGCTTCGCCAGGGTGGGCATCATAGGTGGACGTTGCGTCAGGTGCCGACCGACACAGCCGCGAACAGTCCCAGACCCGCCACTATGGACCGCGATCAACCTGACGTGAACCGAACAAGAGATCAAGCAACTGGCTCACCGCACGCACGTGCGGAAGACAGATCTAGGGCCTTTGCGTCCGCATGGAGCAGGGCGAGGACCCGCCGGATCGTGGACTCGAGTTTCACGCTGGAGTCCCGGCTCGGCGCGGTCGTAGGAGGCCGGGACTCCGAATGAACTGATCTCCACTATGCGAGGTCGCGATATCTTTCGATGTCGGCCCTGCTGGGCATCTTTCCGGCTGTCACGAAGTACACGTTGCTGGCCAGGACGAAGGGTGAATTTCCGCTTGCCAGTGCTGCCCCATCGAGAACATCCGCGATGCTGGTCTGCGCATCGGGATCCGCCGTGCGAAAGTCGACGATCACGGAGCCGTGCTCGCGGAGCTTGCTGATCGCATGAATTACATCCTGACGCAAGCTCACAATGTGCGTAGGTGTTTCCTGGCCTGCGGTTTCGCCTTCGCTCATCGGAAATGTCCTTTGCGCTTGGCCTGAATGCAAGGAGGTCAAAATAATTATAGCAGTACCGAGGTGCGCGCAGGAGAACCTGGGCCCGGAGTGTGCCAGCTTACTCTGGTGGGCAATCTCATACCAAGGGCAAGATCGACCACTTCTGGTTGGCTGCGTTCACATCCGCGTAGACGTCGAGCTGTAGGCCGCCGGTGTTGTACCCTCCAGGAACCGTGATGATTTTACCCGAGACATAGTTCTGAAACTTCCAGTAGCTACCCGAGGTGTATTTCCGCCAAAGTTGGTTCGTGTTGAAGGTAGTACATGTCGACTGGACAAGAAGTCCGCTGCCATTGACGTCTATGCAGCGTCCAGAGTGCCAGTTTATCAAAAAACCATAGTCACCGTAAGGCCAGATGGCAATCTGGGCCCAGGCCTGGCTGTGGTCGCCGTTAACGCAACCACCCTGTACGACGCTCGCGCCAGCAGCCTTTGAACCGCCGGCCACGCCGATGCACAGTCCAGGTGTCTGGCTTCTGAGCTGGCGCATCTGGTTGTCGATGTCAGTTGAGATCTGCACCCAGGTCCCGGCGGTCCCCGCAGCATTTTTCTGGCACTGCCACAGGATTCCATCGGCATCCGTGATAACGTCGCCCTCGTTGTACCAGTCCGGACCGAGAAGGCAAACAATCGGCCCCGCGGCGGCGCCGGCCCGGCCACCGGTGGTAGCGGTCCCCCTGGCGGACGAACTGGTGACGGGCGGGTAGGGCCCGCCGCTCTTCTTCGGACTGTCGCCCGGCGGGCCAGGTGACACTTCCAGGACGGTTCCATCGACACTGCCAGACGTGCCTGTCGTCAAGGCTTCCTGTGTGGCGGCCGACGCTGACGGGGCGGCTGGTTGAACGCCCGCAGCTGAGGTCTGGGGTGGCGAGGCCGTCGACGTCTGAACAGATTCCGCTGCGGCCGGGGCCTCAATGGATGTCGAGATCTGTGGCCCGGCCGCGTTCGCGATAGAAGCGGTTACGGTGAAGGATAGTTAGATTGTGGCTGAGGCGACGAGAACTGTTGCTTTGCGAATTGTTGACGGCTGTGACCGTCTGAATTTTACTCTTCCCATACCTGCCCTCCATTGAGGTGGCGTCGCAACTGCTCGCAGTGTTGGGCAGTGAATTGGCACTCCGTCAATCGGCTGCTCCGTAAAGGTTCTCCTCCGGCTGAAACGACGTCAAGTATTGAGCATTTTCAATGTTATTTTACGTGAATTGCGGGAATGTTCCGTCGCGCGCGTT
>NZ_FZMO01000227.1 GCF_900197875.1 Frankia canadensis
GACCAGATCATCGTCGACCTCGGCCGGGTCGACGACCAGCAACTCCCCGCCGCCGGCTCGTACGGCACGGGCCCGCACGGCACCGGGCCGTACCCGATGCCCGGTGCCGGGACAGGCGCGTACGCCATCGGCGCGGCGGGCGGCGCCATGGGGCCGAGAACGCCCCGCGCCGCGGCGGCCGCCGGCCTCGACCCGATCACCGCCGCCCATCCGCTGGGCGGGCCCGCCCAGCCCCGCACCGGGGCGCTGCCGCTGCCGGTCCCGGTCGGCGCCCGCCCGGGCGAGCCCGCCACCGGGGCCTGGCACCTGGGCCACCTCGACCATCCCACCCCGCGGCCGCTCGGCGACCATCCCGCCCCGAGCCCGTTGATCGACCATTCCGCGTCCGGCCCGCTGGCCCGCCCGCAGGGCGCGCCGCTCACGCCGGGCGGCCAGCCCGCGGCGGCCCAGACCGGACCCGCGGGCCAGCCCTGGCCGGTCGCGCCCGCGGGCCCGGCGGGCCAGCCGGGGCATGGTCCGAGCGGGTACGCCGGCACCGTGCCCGCCGCTGCCGGGCCGGCGGGCGTTCCGAGCCACCCGCTGGTGGTGGGGATGCCCGGCGAGCCCGGCCGGGCGTCGTTCAACGCGGGCGGTCCCGCCTCCGGCGCTTCCGCGGGCCCACATCCCGGCAGTACCGGGGCTCTGGTCGTTCCCGGCGGACCCGCGGTCCCGGGAATGCCGGCAGGCCCGGGGGCGCCGGTGGGGCCGGGGGCTACCGGGGCGACGCGGCTGCCCGCGGGTACCGGGATGCCGGTCGGTCCCACCGGGCCGGTCGCGGCCGGGGCCGGCGCGCCGGCGGCCGCCGTCCCCGGCCTGCCGAACCCCGCTGTCCTGGGGAGCCCCGCTGTCCTGGCGAGCCCCGTGGTCCAGGGGAATCCGGCCGTGTTGGGGAACCCGGCCGTGCTGAGCCCCAGCCTGTCGAACGGCGCCGCGCCGGCCGTCCCGGCGGGCCTGCCGCTGGGCGGTGGGAGCGTCGAGGCGGGCGAGGTCCCGCTGATCCAGCCCACGGTGACCTACACCGTCAGCCGGTCCGGCTGGCGGCGGCGCACCATGCGGGTCCAGGTGCACGCCTCTGGTCCGGTAGGTGAGCTGATCCTGTTCGCGCGGCCGGGCACCGCGCCGCCGCGGGCGGCCGCCGAGGCGCACGAGCTGTCTCGGCTCGCCTCCGTCAACCAGGCCGTCACCAGGACCATCGATGTCACCCTCGACGGCGCGCAGTTGCCGTGGGGCGTGCGGCTGCTGCCCGCCCTGGTGCATCCCACCGGCTGGTCCGTCACCCATCCGGCCGACGAGGACCTGGTCGTCCGCTGAACCCGCGCGACCGCCCGGCCGCCCTGGCAGGGGCGCGCGGCCGGGCCGCCGCGGGCCGTTGGCCAGCAACGGGTGGCCGTGGGGACACCCGTCCGGGCTGCCTCCACCAAGGCCACTTTGGTGTCCGGTTGATTAACCGTTGGCTTTAGGTGGCTCATTGGCGGCGATGTCGCACCGGATCCTCAATGATGGCACTACCACGGAAAGTATTCATCCTGGTGCTGTTCCTCGTCGGCGGTACTCCCCTTACGATTGGTTCCATCACGCGTAGTTCCAGTACCGGCCTGATGGGTGTTCGACGTCGGGCCGGAGCACCTGTCGGTCCGTCCCGGTCGCGTGGCCTGGGTCGGTCGGCTTCACGTCCGGGCGGCGGTGGCAGCCCGGGTGGCGGCGCCGTGAGGTGCCGCCGGACCTGATGGAGCGCTGAGCGGTCGCGTCCTGCGGCCTGTTCGGAGGGGACGTTTCGTCAGGCGGTCGTGATCCGGCGCGGCTCTGTAGTCGACTGGCGGCGCGAGCGGCGGGTGTGTTGTGTCACGCCCTCTTCGAAAGGCAGCGCGCGAGCATGGCCTCGACCACTCGTCGCCGACCAACCCCTCCGGTCGGCCGTCCGGGCACACTCCTGTACCGATCACGTCTGTCCCGATCACGACCCGCCGCCTGCCGGCGCCCGCACCGACCGGTCCGCACCTGCGCTCGGCTCGGCCTGGTCTCGGTCTTCGTCGCCGGGCTGCTGCAGGCGGTGACCCCACTGGCCAACGCCGCGACCGAGTCGCCGAGCCCGTCGCCCAGCCCGCAGGGCACGCCGTCGCCGAGCGCGAGCCCGGGCTCGGCGGGCGCCTCCGCCCAGCCGCAGCCGGGCGTCCCGCTGACGACGATGACCCCGCAGTCGCGCAGCCGCGTGACGCTCGTGCTGTTCGACCAGGACATCGTCCTCGTCGGCGGGCGCGACTTCACCCCCGCCACGGATGTCACCGTCGCCGCCCAGACGGAGAAGCTCGGCGGCAGCGCGTTGATCAAGGCCGACGGTGACGGTCGGTTCATTCTCGGCTTCCGGGTGCCCGCCGACTTCAACGGCAAGGTCGACGTGAAGGCGACCCAGGGCGGCCTCAGCGCCTCCGACGCCCTCAACGTGACCGGCCCGGAGGCCGCGGCGCAGGGCTTCCAGTCGCCGCCGCTGCCGAACCTGCCGGTGGGCAGCACCGGCAGCGGCTCCACCGCCTCGACCGGCGCGACGCCGAGTCCCACGGCCAGCGCCTCGCCGGCCAGCGGCGTGCCCGCGGTGACCCCGGCCCCGACCCCGGTCTCGACCCCGGTCTCGCCGAGCCCGAGCGCCGCCCGGTCCCCGTGGCCGCGCCACGGCGCCGGGTCGGTGACGCCGAGCCCCTCGTCGATCCGCGCGACGGCGACGCCGCTGACCGCCACCCCGAACGTCACCTCACCGACCCCGTCGGGCACCGCCCTGCCCTCGCTGCCGCCGGTCACCCAGACCCCGGGCACCGGTGCCACCCCCAGCGCCAGCCCGGCCGCCGGCGGCACGGCCGACATCGACGGTGCCGGGCCGCAGTCCGGCCTGCCGTGGCTGTCCGGCTTCCAGGCGCACACGCTCGGGCCGCTGCAGGACTTCGGCAACTGGCGCGGCCGGGCCAACGACCTCGTCCACGTCTACACGGACCGCACGTCCGGCTGGGGTGGGCTCGTCGAGCCGACCTGGCCGGTCGACGTCTTCAAGGGCTTCGCGGGCAAGCTGGTGATCAGCCAGCCGACCTATCCGAAGGGCCAGGGCAGCAACGGCGAGTGCGCGAAGGGCGCCTACGACTCCCAGTGGGCGAAGTTCGGCAGCTTCCTGGTGCAGCACGGCCGGGCCGACTCCATCGTCCGCATCGGCTGGGAGTTCAACGGCACGTTCATGTACTGGCACACGGACGCCGACGCGACGACGTTCCGCACCTGCTTCCAGAAGATCTCGGCCGCGATCAGGTCGACCGACCCGCAGGTCAAGATCGACTGGACGTTCAACGCTCACAACTCGCCGGTGCCCTCGGGTAACAGCCCGTGGAGCGCCTACCCCGGCGACGAGTACGTCGACTACGTCGGCATCGACTCCTACGACCACTTCCCCCCGTCGAGCGACGAGGCGACGTGGAACAAGCAGTGCGAGGACGTCAACGGCCTGTGCTACGTGATCCGGTTCGCCCGGGAGCACGGCAAGAAGGTCGGCGTCGGCGAGTGGGGGGTGGCGTCCTGCTCCGGCAACGGCGGTGGCGACAACCCGTTCTACATCCAGAAGATGTTCGAGACGTTCAAGGCCGCCAGTGACGTGATGGGCTACGACGCGTACTTCGCCGACCCGACGCCGGGCAACGTCTGCTCCACGATCACGAACGGCGGCCAGAACCCGAAGTCGGCCGCCGAGTACAAGAAGCTGTTCGGCGCCGCCTGAGCCCCGCCGATGCCCGAAGGGCCGGGACGCGCGTCCCGGCCCTTCGCCATGCCGTGGACCGGTGCCGTGGTCGCGAGCCGCGCGACAACGAACCCGCAGGTGAGCGGACTGCCGATGACGGAATGGCGACTACTCGGTGTCGGCGAACTGACGCATGTCATTGTCTGTCGTCAGGCGCCCCCGGCCAGGTACCGTCACCCGAAAGGCGACGTTTCACGATCTTCACGATCTCGTCCGACCCACCCGGCCACCGGGAGGCCGGGCGTGCGGCCAGCCGGGACGCTGGTCGGACGGCGCCGCCGCGTCTGGACGAGGGGACCGTCGCTTGCGCCATTTCGCCTTCCTCGACACCGAGACGATCGACACCCTGTTCCACCGCCCGCCGGAGGAGATCCCCGGCGACGGTGACCGACGGCTGTTGGCGACCGCCCTCGGCGCGACGCTCTACGCCCCCGGCACCCGGCCGCACCTGGCCCGCGACGTGCATCGTCAGACCGCCGCCGGGGTGACGTCGATGGTGCTGTGCCTCGAGGACTCGATCGCCGACACCGAGGTCGCCGCCGCCGAGGCGAACGTCGTCGCGGCGCTGCGGGAACTCGCCGGCGACCCGCCGCGCTCCGGCGCCGGGGTGCCGCAGCTGTTCGTCCGGGTGCGGGCCGTCGCCCAGATCCCCGACCTGGTCGCCCGGCTGGGCCCGGCGGGGGCGGGCTGCCTGGCCGGGTTCGTGCTGCCGAAGTTCGAGGAGGAGGGCGGCGAGGCGGGGCTGTCGGCCGTCCTGCGGGCGTCGGAGATGATCGGCCGGCCACTGTGGGCGATGCCGGTCCTGGAGAGCCCGCCGGTGATCAACCGGGAGACCCGGGTCGACGCGCTGTGCGCCGTGCGCCGCCTGGTCGACAAGCACGCCGACCAGGTGCTCGCGATCCGGCTGGGTGCCACCGACCTGTGCGGCCTGTTCGGCCTTCGCCGCGACCGGGACCTGACGATCTACGACATCGCCGTGGTGCGCGACTGCATCGCGGACATCGTCAACATCTGCGCCCGCGGCGGCGAGCACATCGTCACCGGCCCCGTGTGGGAGTACTTCGCCCAGCCGGAGCGGCTGTTCGTCTCCTCGCTGCGGGTGACCCCGTTCGCGCAGGCCGAGCGGGTCGACGGCCGGGAGGAGGCGATCCGGATGCGCAGCGCCCTCGTCTCCTCCGACCTCGACCGGCTGATCCGCGAGGTCGTCCTGGACCGGGCCAACGGCCTGATCGGCAAGACGGTGATCCATCCCAGCCACATCCCGGCCGTGCACGCCCTGCACGTCGTCAGCCAGGAGGAGTACGCCGACGCCGAGGCGATCCTCGACGGGGACGCCGGCGGGGTCCGCCCGAGCAGCTACGCGAACAAGATGAACGAGCTGGGCCCGCACCGGGCCTGGGCGCAGGCGGTGCTGCGCCGGGCCCGGGCGTTCGGCGTGCTGCGCGAGGGCGACACGTTCGTCGAGGTGCTCGCCGCGAGCCAGGCCGCCCGTGCCGACGGAACGCAGGTGGCCGGGTGACGCCGCGTACCGGGCCGGACGGCCCACCCGGCGTCCAGGCCCCGCCGCGTCAGGGCTGGTTGTGGACGGAGCTCGGGCTCACCGTCGAGGTGACGGCCGACGCGGTCGGCGGCGGCCTGGACGCCCTGGTCGGGCTCGCGCTGCGGCGCAACCCGCGCCGCGCCCACCTGCTGGTCAGCCGGGTGCTCGGCAAGCACCTGCCGGTCGCCCCCGCCGAGGCGCTCGCGGCCGGGTCGGCGCTCGCCCGCCTCGTCCGCGCGCTGCCGGGCCTCGACGACGACCAGGGCGCCGACGCGGACGCCGGCCAGGCCGCGGACGGCCCGCTGGTCATCGGCTACTGCGAGACGGCGACGGCGCTCGGGCACACGGTCGCCGACGGCCTGGCGGGCAGCCATTACCTGCACACCACCCGGCGCGAGCTGCCCGGGGTACCGCCGGTGCTGGAGTTCACCGAGTCGCACTCCCACGCCTCGCACCACTGGCTGGTCCCGGCCGACCCGGCGATCCTGCGCGCGCCGCGGCCGATCGTGCTCGTCGACGACGAGCTGTCGACCGGGCGCACCGCGCTCGGCACGATCCAGATCCTGCACGACCACGCGCCGCGCGGCCACTACGTCGTCGCGTCGTTGGTCGACGCCCGACCGGCGCCGGCCCGAGCCGCGTTCGCCGACCTCGCCGCCGACCTCGGCGTGCGGATCGACGTCGTCGCCCTGATCGAGGCCACCGTCGCGGTGCCCGCCGACATCACCGCGCGCGCCGCCGCCGTCCGCGCCCGCCTCGCCCCGCGACC
>NZ_FZMO01000111.1 GCF_900197875.1 Frankia canadensis
GTGTGGTGATCGCTTGGAGGGCGAGAGGGGCGGGTAGGTGGAGCACGCTTTGGCGGGTGTGGTGGGCGAGTCGTCCTGCGAGCCGGAACAAGCGGTGGCGTAGCCGTTTGGGTTCCCAGCGTCGGGCGGGCTGGTCTGCGAGGGCGAGTATCTGGGTCCAGGCGATCAGGTCGCAGGCGAGCGCGACGATCTGGCACAAAGACCCTGTTCTGCTCGAGGTCGTGCAGGGGCAGGTTGGTCAGGCCGGTGTCCTTGGCGGTGCGGATGCGGTCCTCGCAGCGGGCGTGGCGGTGGCGAGTTCGAGGTCGGCGAGTTGCCCACGGGCGGTGTTGGTCGCGAACGCGGTGATCCGGTTGCCGTCGACGTCGGTGATCTGTAGCTGCGCGCCGGGGTGTGGGCGTTCCTTGCGGATGAGGACCCGGATGCCTGGGGCCAGCCGGTCAGGTCAATCAACCCGGACAGTTCGGCGGTCACGAGCTTCGGGTAGCCGTCAGGTTCCGGCGGGTCCCGTGACCGGGCTGGTCTCCCGGTCGCGAGCTGGCTGGAACTGTCGGCCTGGCGGCGGGCACGGCAGGCCATATCCGGATTGGCACCCGCAGGTTGGCGGCGGCGCCTACTGGCGCTGGCGGCAGCGCCAGTAGGCGTGTTGGCGTCGACACGCCGAGAGTTCGCTCAGCGAGGCTGAAGATCACTACAAAGGGGCTGGTCACATCTCTGGCAGATCTGTTGATCGCAGCGCCTGTTGCTGTAACGCCCGAGGGCGAAGGCTATTCTCCGGAGCCCGAAGGGAGGCGCCGCAATGAGCAATGCCGCTCCTGGCCCTCGCCAGCCGTTGCGTCTGATCGTTACGGGTGGTGGGACGGGTGGTCATGTGTTCCCTGCGCTGACGACGGTCCGGACTCTTCAGCGTCGTCTGGGCGCCGGCGGGGTTGAGGTGCTGTGGGTTGGGGCGGAACGGGGCTTGGAGGAGCGGGTGGCCGGCGAGGAGGGTATCGAGTTCCGGTCGGTCGCCACGGGCAAGATTCGCCGGTCGAGCAGTCTGTGGAGGATGGCGTCGGCGGAGAACGTGCGGGATATGGGCCGGGTGCCGCTCGGTGTGGCGCAGGCTCGTTCGCTGGTCGGTGGATGGGCGCCGGATGTGGTGCTTGCGACCGGCGGCTATGTCGCGGTGCCGGTGGGACTGGCGGCGTGGATGTGCCGCCGGCCGCTGGTGGTGCATGAGCAGACGGTGCGCCTGGGCCTGGCGAACCGGACGTTGGCGCGGGTGGCCGCCCGGGTGGCGGTGTCGAGTGCGCCGTCGTTGGAGCTGCTGCCGGGGGCGGTCCGTGCCACGGCCGTGGTGACGGGGAATCCGGTGCGCGCCGAGGTGCTGTCCGGGCAGGTGTCTCGGGCGGTGGCGTCGCTGGGCTGGAAAGGGCATGATCCGGCGTTGCCGACGGTGTACGTGACCGGCGGGGCGCAGGGGTCGGTGCAGATCAACACCGCGGTGGCCGGGGCGCTGCCGTGGCTGGTGGAGCAGGCGAACGTGATCCACCAGTGCGGCCCTGTCAATGTCGAGTCGTTGAGTGGGAGCGCGGCGGGTCTTGCGGTGCCGGGGCGGTATTACCTGACGGGGTTCCTGCGTGGGGAGGTCGCGGACGTTCTCGCGCTCGCGGATGTGGTGGTGTCGCGAAGCGGTGCGGGCACGATCGCTGAGCTGACCGCGCTCGGGAAGGCCGCGGTGCTGATTCCGTTGGCGTCGTCGGCGGGCAACGAGCAGGCGCACAATGCCCGCTATCCGCAGGATGCGGGCGCGGCGGTGGCGTTGGAGGGTGTGGTGTCGCCGGAGCGGCTGTGGAAGGCGGTGGAGCCGCTGCTGACGGACCGGGCGGCCCGCACCGCGATGGCGCAGCGGGCGCGGGCGTTCGGCCGACCGGACGCGGCCGAACGCCTCGCGGACGTGATCCTCGACGCCGCCGGTTGGCGTTAGGCGGCGGGGCTGGGAGGTCCTGAAGCGTCCGGCGCGGAGGCGCCGTGCCGGGTGTGGTTCCGTCAGGTAGGAGGACAGCGTGGCGGCGAGCGACTTCGTGCCTGATCAGTGCAGAGTGATCGGCTGTTCGGGTGGGCCCTCGGCCAGTACACCGGTGACGAGTTTGCTGAGGCCGCGGGGGTAGACCGTCTCCTGGGTGCTCCGCAGGTCTTCCTGCGTCCACCAGCGGAGGGATCGGATGTTGTCCGGCTGGGTGGCACGGTCCAGGTCGATGTCGGCAGGCGTGACACGTGCGAGGAAGTACTTCTCGATCTGGCGGACCTGGAGGCCACCGACAGGGTGGTCGTTGCTGCGTTCGGCGATCTGGGCGCCGAGGTCGACCTCCTCGACGCCGAGCTCCTCGCGTAGTTCCCGGATCACGGCGGTGGCGTAGTCCTCGCCTGGTTCGAGGCTGCCGCCCGGTGTGGCCCAGAAGCCGTTGTTCTCGTCGTAGTGGAGTAGCAGGACGCGCTGGTCTGCGTCGAGTACGACGGCTCGGGCTGCCTTCCGGAGAGGGGGAGTACTCATGGTGTCAGTCTGGCAGGCGGTTCAGGTCCGCTCGATGAGGTAGTCGCCGATGCACAGGGCGTCCAGGTCGCATGCCTGGAACGTGGCTAGGGCGTGCGCCGGGGTTTCGACGATGGGCTCTCGGTCGTTGAGGCTCGTGTTGAGCACGAGCGGGATTCCGGTCAGGTGTAGGACGTGCTGGATCAGGGCCGCGAATGTCGGGGCGGTGCCCGGGTCGACGGTCTGGACGCGGGCGGTCTGGTCGACGTGCACGACTCCTGCGATCTTGGCTGCGCGGTCCGGCTTGACGGGCGGGGCGAGCAGCATGAAGGGGCTGGGGACATCTAGGTCGAACCAGTCCTGTGCGTGGCTAGCGAGGACGGCGGGAGCGAAGGGCCGGAACGGTTCGCGGTGTTTGATGCGGTTGTTCAGGGCGTCGGAGCTGGTGGTCTTGCGGGGGTCGGCGAGGATGCTGCGGGCGCCGAGGGCGCGGGGGCCGAGTTCGCTGCCGCCCTGGAACCAGCCGATGATTTTGCCTGCGGCGATCATCTGGGCGGCGGTGCCGGCGATGTCGCTCTCGCGCCGCCACTGGTACGGGGCACGGCGGCGTTCAACCAGTCCGGACCGCGGGTCGCGGGTGAGGGCCTGCTCGATCTCGGCGTCGGTGTAGGTGCGGCCAAAGTAGTCGTGGGCGAGCGGTCTTCGCGGGACGGCGCCGGTCACCTGGTGCCAGGCGTAGAGAGCGCAGCCGAGGGCTTGGCCTCGGTCCGAGGATGCTGGGGGCGCGAAGTATCCGGTGACCGGGTCCAGTCGCCGGAGTTTGTCGGCGGCCACGCAGTTGAGGGCGACGCCGCCGGCGAAGCACAGGTTTCTCAGCCCGGTAGCGGCGATGGTCTGCTCGGCAAGAGCGCACAGGGCCTGTTCTGTCTGGGTCTGGACGTACGCTGCGGCGTCGGTGCCGCGTGGATGGTCGCCCCGGCTGTCGGGCGGCCCGAAGTCGGCGCCCGTCTCCTGCGCGAGTGCGGCGACGCCGGGAGCGTGGCTGCGGGTGAGGCGGCCGTGGACAATGGCGTCGGTGACGTCGAACAGCGGGGCGTGGTGGGCGTTCGGGTCTCCGTAGGAGGCGAGGGCCATCGTCTTGCCGGCCTCCTGCTCGTGCCACCCGAGCCAGTTCGTGAACGCCTCGTACGTGGCGCCGATGCCGGCGGCTCGGGGCCGGGTGGGCGGGTTGCCGCCGAGTCGGTGGATGCCGTCGCGGGTGGCGGCGTAGAAGGTCTCGGTGTCGTGGTGGTTGCCGCCGCCGTCGACGACGAGGACGGTCGCCTCGTCGTGGGGGCTGAGGCAGTACGCCGTGTACGCGTGGCTGAGGTGGTGGTCGACGGGGACGATCCGCGCCGGGCTGACGCCGAGGTGAGCGAGGCCGGTCTCGGCGGCGGTGGGCGGGTGGTGACCGATGCCGCTGACCGCGATCAGGTCGACGTCCTGCAGCCGTACGTCGGCGGCGCGCAGGCAGTACAGGAGGGCGGCCTGCCAGCCGGGGCTGTAGCGGGTGCGGTTGAGGCGTTCCTCGCTGATCGCGACCATCGTGGTGTCGGTGATGAGGGCGGCGCCGCCGTCGTGGCCGAGGTTGATGCCGACCACAATCGGGGCGGCGGCGGTCATCAGGCGGCCCCGCGTGCAGGTTCGGCCAGCAGGTCCCACAGCTTGGTATGACCTGTCGCATCGCGGTGCAGGGCGCCGAGCTGGCACAGCTGAACCGTGCCGCCGCGGTGGTCGAGCGGCTCGGTGAAGGGATGACCGAAGCTCTCCAGGCCGCCGAGAGCGTGATAGACGGGCAGGAAACGTGGGTCCAGCGCCGGGCGGATATCCGGGGCGGTAGCGGTGGCGAGCGTCGCCGCGGTGTCTCCGAGCCCGGCGTCGGCAAGGAGTCCGCTGATCTTGGCGAGGACGGTGTTCGGGGTCGCTTCGTCGGTCTCGACGATGAGGGGCGGAGTGGGGCACAGAGCCGGCGCGATGTCGGTGTAGAAGGTGTGCAGTCGCTCCAGTAGACCTTGGTCAAACCACTGCTTCCAGCGGGGCCGCTCGGCCACGTTCCCGCGGCGCGTCAGGCTCTCGCGGGGGCTGACCAGCATGATCACGGTCAGGACCTGCTCGGGCAGGGCGGGGGCGATGTGGCGGGCGTAGAAGTCGCGGGCGGCGCGGTACGGCAGGCTGTCTTCCGCGCGGGTCGCCCAGCAGTAGGCCAGGGCGCCGAGGTGGTTGCGGTCGCAGACCAGCAGCCGGGTGGCGGGGTCGGCGGCGAGTCCGGCGCAGGCGCGGGCCTTGTCCAGCTCGTGCCGCAGGAACCACAGGCTGTGTCCCGCGTTGGATGGATGCACGGGCGATCGCAGGCCGGCGCTCAGCCGTGCGTTGGGCTCGGTGAACCACAGGCACTCGTCGCCCAAAACGGGCACCATCCGCGCGAGCAAGGAGGTCTTGCCGGCTCCAGGAGGCCCGTCGAGGACGAGGACAGGTGCATCGGTGGGCATGTCAATCCTTCCGCAGATGCGGTCCGGGACGGCAGAGGCCGGCCAACCCCAACGCGAGGTCTTCCACTCGCACCGCAAGGGCGGTGCTGGTCGGCAGATCGGCCGGGTACTGTCCCGCCAGCCGGTCGCTGACGGCCTGCCACATGGCGGCGAACGGGTCGGGGAAGTCGCTCTGCTCGCCGGTGGCGGTGGTGACGCGGGTCGCGGTGGACGGCTCGTAAGGGCGGGCGAAGTCGACCGTGGCCGTGTCCGAGGCGCCGCCGAAGTGGATCTGCTCCAAGAAGCGGCCCGGCGCCGTTGCGCTGATGACCAGAGTGAACGGCTGGCCGGCAGGTCCGAATAGCAGCGCGTGGAGCGACTGGCCGTCGGCATCCAGGGTGCATGCGGCCGGGGTGACGCCGGGGACGGCCAGAGTCAGAGCGGTCAGTAGGTGGTAGCCCTGCCACAGCAGGATCTTCAGCGCAGTCACCTGGTGCGCGTCGGCGAGCTGCCTGGGAATCGTCTGCGGCGGGTCGTCCACAAAGGTGTAGGGGCTGAAGCCGGGCGGCAGCAGACGGCGTCGGGCGGCCTCGTCGAAACCGTCAGCCTTGATCAGCCAGCCGCCCGTGGGTTCGGGCACCGCAGCGAGAGCGGCATGTAGCGCTGGATCGTGGGCGCGCATTGCCCCCACCTCCAGCAGCAGCCCCGCCCCCTGCGCGCGGTCGGCCAGCTTCCGGGTTTCCGTGACATCCAGGCCGACTGGCTTCTCGGTGAACACGTGTAACTGTGCGTCGAGGGCCGCTTCGATCAGGTCCTGGTGGACGCCGGTGAGGACCACCAGCATGTCCACACCGTCCACCAGGTCCTCGATCTTCCCCGCGACGCGGGGTACCGCGAAGCGGGCAGCGGCTGCGCGGGCCCGCGCGGTGTCACGGTCGGCCAGTGCGGTCACGTCGAAGTCAGGGCTGGAGGTGAGCACGGGCAGGTGGAGGCCGAACGCGGCAGCGCCGCATCCGGCCACGGCCAGCCGCCATGGCCTGGTCCGCAGACTCATCGGCCTGCCTCCTGGGGTATCCAGCAGCCGGTGGCCGCCTGATGGGAACGGGCGGCGATTTCGCCCTCGGGCAGAGCCCGTAGGACCGGGTTGAACAACTCCACCGACGCGGGACCGTGGTAGCCGACCTGATGCAAGGCATTGGCGAAGGCGGACCAGTTCAGGGCACCGTCGCCCGGGAAGAGCCGCAGCCTGTCCGTCCACCCATGCGCGGCGCCGACGTGCGGCACGTCAGCGATCTGCACGTGCGCGACCCCGCCCGTGCCGAGTGCCGTGATGTGTCCTGGGTCGGCTCCCGCGACCGCCCAGTGGAAGGAGTCGACGAGCACGGCGGCATTCCTACTTCCGCTGTCGTGCAGCAGTTCGGCGACGGCGGGCAGGGTGGCGGCCACCGGATGCGGTCCATTCAGCTCGGATGGCAGTCCCTCTCTGACGCTCACGGCCTCCACCGCGAGGCACACGCCGTACTCGGCGGCGGTGTCCGCGAGGTGGGCGATCCTCGTCCGTGCGAGGGCCAGGGCCTCACTCTGGCCGAGTGAGGAGTACGGATTTAACACGGACGTCGCGACTGGGCAGCCCAGCGCGGCGAACGTCTTCAGCCG
The DNA here is from genome assembly GCF_900197875.1 of Frankia canadensis. GTDB lineage: Bacteria > Actinomycetota > Actinomycetes > Frankiales > Frankiaceae > Frankia > Frankia canadensis. The sequence goes on from NZ_FZMO01000111.1 coordinate 6,679, forward strand.
GGCGGGAAGGCTCATCAGGTGCTCGTCGTACGCCGCCGTGTCGACCAGCAGCGGCGCGGGCAGCACAGGCCCAGCGGGCAGGATGCCGCTGGCAGCCGCCACGGTCAGGCCGTGCTCGGACAGCAGATCACGCACCCGGCCAGCACCCATGGCCTGGGCCTGCTGGATGGACAACTCGACCGCCGTGAATCCGCCTGCCGCCGCCAAGGTGAGGAAATCGGGCAGGTCGACACCGGAGAGGGTGGCGGGGTTCAGACACGGCCGAAACGGGGCGGCGGCCCCAACGCCGCGGCTCATGCCGTGGCCAACTTCCCAGCCAACAGCCGCTCCCGCAGGCCCTCCAGGTCCCCCATCACGCTCGTGAGGACCCGGCGGGCGTCGGAGACGAACACTGGCTTCGGCCCGGACGTCTGGACGATGGCCTGCCAGGGGTCGGCGAGGTCGCGGCCCGACTGCGAGACGAGAGCGACCGCGCACTCCAACCCGGTCTCCTCGTACATCCGGCGGGCGGCCTCCGTGGCGGCCAGGTTGTAGAGCTTGCCCACGTGGTAGACCGGGTTCTTGCCCGAGACGCCTTCGGCCGACCAGGGGCGGAACATCGAGATCAGCCCGTTGGAACGGTTACCTCGTCCGACCACACCCTCGTCGCCGGACTCAACCGACGACCCGGTGGCCGTGAGGTAGAGCTCAGGCCGCTGGTCCTGGTCACGCGTGTTCAGGAAGACCTCGACGTCCGCGCCCGGCGCGATCCGCGCGGCCGTCTGCGCGATCAGCTGACGGGCCAGGGCCCGGCGTTCGACATAGGTTTCCAGGTTCGGGGTGTGGCGGGCGATCTGCGGCACACACGCCGTCAGGCGGACGCTGGCACCGGTGCGCACGACCATCAACTTGATGTCCGTGCCGAAGTAGGGGTGCTCGGCGCGGAACAGTTCGCTGCTCAGGTGCGTCTCGATGCCGCTGGCCAGCTGTTCCCCGATGCCCAGTGGGAAGTACCCCACGCCGGCCGAGGTGTCGTTGGAGAACAGCCTGTGCCGCTCGGCGAGGTCGTCCAGGCTCCGCGGGGCGAACCAGCGCTGCCGGGACGCTTCCCGATCGGCGTTCGCGCCGTCGGTCACCGCTCCGGGGCTCGACGCCTGAGTCAGCCGGGGCCTCACCTGCACCCACCGCTTGGTGTCCAGCAGGGGCAGCGCGGCGCCCAGGAAGTCGTGGGCCGCCGTGGTGACAATGTCCTCGACGGGGATGGAATCCGCGCCCAGCGCCGCGGTGATCCGTCCATTGACCAGTACCTGGATCGGGGCGGTCATCTCACCATGCCCGAACGTCACATCGGCGCTGCCGCCGAGCAGGGCGAGCTTGTCGGTGTTGTGGTGCAGTATCGCACCGAAGTGGTCCAGGCAGTACGCACTGTAGGCGCGGGAGATCGCCTCTGCCATGCCGTCAGCGAGGGTGTCGGGGTGGCCGGAACCCTTCCGCTCGATCACCTCGACAGCGTTCTCGCTGGCGGCGGGGTACAGCCCCGCGGTCGTGATGACGTCCATCAGCAGGTCTCCAAGGTCTTCTGGACGGGCATGGCGGCGAGCGTGATCGCACGGCGACCGAGCAGCCGCAGACGTCCGCGTTCCAGGTGATAAGCCCCGATGCGGGCCAGGTCGCGGGCCGACTCCACAGCACGCGAGCCGTCCAAAAATCCCCATCCGGCGGCCAGTCCGTTCACGGCCTGGTGCACGGCCTCTCGTCCGGCCTGGATCGCGGCGGGCTCGACACGAACGCTGAGGTGCATCCGTGCGACGCACACCCCATGGCCGGCGCCTTGGCGGACGAAGTAGCGCAGCGTCGTTTCCGGCCGAGAGACGGGATGAGAGACGACGGCGGACGGCTCGATCAGGGTGTCGTGACCGGCCTGGCGGGCACGGTCGACGAACTCCAGGTCCTCGCAGTCTCCGAGCCACCGACCCCGTCGCCCCAGGTCGGTGCGGAACAGGCCGACGTCGAGCGCGGTCTGACGCTCGAACAGCAGATTGCAACCGGTGACCCAGTACGGCCACACAGCCGGCTCCCGATGATCGGGCCAGTCCACCGCACCGTGACACTCTCGTAGGGCCTTCGTCAGCGCGGTCGCCGCGCCGCCGGGATACTCCACGACGGTGCGGCCACCGACGGCGAACACCTTCTCCTCCTCGATCGCGGTCAGGAGGATTCGCAGCCACTCCGGCTCGGGTGTGATGTCCGGATCGGTGATGGCGACATAGCGGCCCCGGGCTGCGCAGATCCCGCGGTTGCGTCCCGCGCTCAGCCCCGGCGTCGGCTCGTACAGCACCCGCACCGCGAACGGCCAGTCGCTCTTCCTCACCGCGTCGGCAACCGGGCGGATCGGTCCGGGCAGATCGTTGTCCACGATCACCGCCTCGAACCGGTCAGCGGGCAGGCTCTGGTGGGCGAGGGCATCAAGCAGGTTCCGCAGCCGCGAGGTGTTCCCACGGGCACTCACCACGACCGAGACCAGCGGCGCGTCCAGCTCTCCCATCGGCGCTCCCTCCTACACACGGCGTGTACGGCTGCCTCCATGGCACTGCCGACCACCCTGATTGAGGAAGGCGAAACCTGTTGCTGCGCTGTTGCCGAGCCTGAACCGAACCGCTCCCCGACGGCGGGGTGAGTGACTACCGTGCGAATCACCAAAGGTGGCGTTGCGTGAGAGGGGCTGAGATGTCCGCCCAATCGCTCTTACAACACCCGCTGACCGCGCTGCGCTCCGCGCTGGACCTGACCGCCGTGAAGTACCTGGACCGGCTCGACGACGCACACCACGCGCTCGGCTACGGCCGGATGGCCAAACGTCGGGAGAAGGTCTCCCGCTGGGAGACTGGCGTCAACGATCCCGACGAACCCACCCGCTACGCGATGGCCCGCCTCCACGGCATCCCACCGGCGGCCGTCACGGAACTCGGCTGGCCCGACTTTCTCCTGCTCGCCTTCCCCGACGACCGCCCGGTGCTCGACACCCCCTGGACCCCCGCGGGTACGGTGGCATCGGTAGCGGCCACCGCTCGGGGAGGCTCCATGGACCGACGGGCATTCCTGATCTCCAGTGGTGCCGCGCTGACTGGCATCGCGATCAGTTGGAGCGACGCGGTCGGGGCCCCGCTGATTCCCCTCAACGCCACCGGCCGCCGTCTCGACCCAGACGTGATGACCCGGCTCGAAAACCGGCTGGACGACCTTCGACACCTCGACGACGTCCTCAGCGGCAGAGAACTGCTCCCAGCGGCCACCGCGGAATACCGCCTCCTCGAACGCATCGCTTGCAACGCGACCTACGACAGCGCCGTCAGCCGCCGTCTGTTCTCCGCCCTCGCCGAAGCCTCCCGGATATGCGGCTGGCTGCACTTCGACGCCGACCAGCACGCGCAGGCCCAACGCTTCTACATCACCTCCCTCCGCGCATCCGCCTCCGTGGGTGACACCGAGGTCGGCGCCAACACCATGAACTTCATGGCCATCCAGACCTACTCCATAGGCAACCCGCAGGACGCCGTGAACCTCGTACGGACCGCCCAGGACCGCGTCACAGGTTCGACCACCCCCCGCGTCCGCGCGCTGCTTCACGCCCGCGCCGGCCGGGCGCTGTCCAAAACCGGAGACCTCAAGGGCTGCGCTCACGAGTTCAACGCCGCTCGTGACGCCTACGCCCAAGGCGTCCGCGACGACGACCCGCCCTGGGCCTACTCCATCACCGAAGGCGAGATCGAGATGCTGGCCGGCTCCTCGGCCCTCGATCTCGGCGACCCCCGCCGTGCCCTGCACAGTTTCACCGCCGCACAGCAGGCCGAGCCCGGTGCCACCATGCACCTACGCGACAACCTGCTTTACCTCACCCGATCCGCCCGGGCCCACCTCGAACTCGGTGACCTCGACGCCGCCTGCGCCGCCGCGACCGATGCCTTCCACCAGAACAGCAGCGTCAACTCCTCGCGCCCCTCCGACGCACTCGACGACATCCGCGACCGGCTCACCCCGCACCGGGATGTACCCGCCGTCCGCGACTTCCTCAGCACCAGCGCATAGAGGGTCCGTCTGATGGTGGTAGAGGCACGCCCGTGCCGGCGCCGTCCGGCGACACGAGAAACCTGCTGGCGCGTGGAACCGATCTTCTCGGCGAGTTGCGTGACGTTCGTTCCTGCGCGAACGATGAGGTGTTTGAGGAGCGTGCTGAGTTCCAGGAGCGCGCCCGTGGGTTCAGGTGGCATGGCCGGTCGTGCTCCTTTCGGCGGGATGGGCTCTCGGTCCGTGCGGGATGCGGGTGATCGTGTAGATGTCGTCGCCGCGGAACTGGTAGTGGAGTCCACCGACGTGGTGTACGGATCGTGATCGTCTGACGACTCGCCGGAGTGGCGGTCCGTGACGTGGGACGGCCACCGCGTGATCCTCACGAGAAACGTGCGAAGCAACTCGTTGAGGAGGAATCGCGATGGCCGTGCGTCCGACTGTGACCGACGCCGAGGGGTTCGGCAAGGAACTGGTGGCGGCGAGTCCGGACCTGTTGGGGTCGATGGTGAAGGCGTTCGCGGAGGCGTTGATGGGCGCCGAGGTGGACGGGATCTGCGGGGCGGAATACGGGGAGATATCGGCGGAGCGGACGAATCGCCGGAACGGCTATCGGGCGCGGGAGTGGGACACGCGGGCGGGGACGATCGAGCTGGCGATCCCGAAGCTGCGTCAGGGGTCGTATTTCCCGGAATGGCTGTTGACCCGGCGTCGCCGGGCCGAGCAGGCGCTGATCTCGGTGGTCGCCACCTCCTATCTTCTGGGAGTGTCGACGCGACGGGTGGACAAGCTCGTCGAGCAGCTCGGTGTCGCGCATATCTCGAAGTCGCAGGTGTCCGAGCTCGCGAAGCATCTCGACGGCCAGGTCGAGGCGTTCCGCTCGAGGCCGCTGGATGCCGGGCCGTACCGGTTCGTGCAGGCCGACGCGCTGACGATGAAGGTCCGTGAGGACGGCCGGGTCGTCAACGTCCACTGCCTGCTCGCCGTGGGCGTGAACGGCGACGGGCACCGGGAGATCCTCGGCCTGGAGGTCGTCTCCTCCGAGGACGGTGCCGGCTGGCTGGCGTTCTTCCGCGGCCTGGTCGCCCGAGGCCTGTCCGGGGTGCGGCTGGTGACCTCGGATGCGCACCGCGGCCTGGTCAACGCGATCGCCGCGACCCTGCCCGGCGCGTCGTGGCAGAGATGCCGGACGCATTACCTGCGGGACCTGCTCACGTTCACACCGAAGTCATCGCAGCCGTGGGTCGCGACGTTGGTGAGAACCATGTTCGATCAGGCGGACGCGAACGAGGTGACCGTGCAGTTCGACCGGGTCGTCGAGGCACTGACCGAGAAACTACCCCGCGCCGCCGCGCATCTGGAAGAAGCGAAGGCGGACCTGCTCGCCTTCACCACCTATCCGCGGGAGATCTGGCGGCAGATC
>NZ_FZMO01000179.1 GCF_900197875.1 Frankia canadensis
TGCCATCCCGGTCGGCGCGCAGCAACGTCACCCCGGCGCCGTCGGCGCCGGGGATGGCGCGGGTGGCGAAGCTCGCCACCCGAGTCAGCAGTTCCTGAAGGTCGAGGGAACCGGAGACAAGACCAGCGAGACCGGCCAGGCCCGCCCGCAGGTCGAGGTCATCGGCCCGTGCCTGCTCGAAACTCAGTGCCGGCGCCAGAACGGTGATCTCATCGTCGAACTCCGTCATGCCCGCGTCACCCGCATGCCTGCTCCCACGCCCGTGCCAGCGGCCGGATCGGGACGATAGCCCGCAGGTTGGGTGATGGGTGGGTGCGCGATCGCGTCGCTGACGTGGGCGGCGTCGACTTGGTCGCGAAGTGTGAACGTTCGGCCCGTCATCATGACGGCCGCCTAACCCCGGCGATAAGAGCCGCCAGATGGCCGCAGCCGGGAGGCGACACCGACACGACGTCGATATTCGTAGAGATCCGGCCGATTCCCAAGCTACCACAGCGCCCTTACACGCGTTCGATCGTGAAGGCCCGTCCGTGGTGGGGCCGAGCATGGGAATGTTCGGACACGAAGCGCATCGCACGCGCCCGCGCGGACACCGCGATGCGCTCCTGCGCGCGGCGACATGGTCGCCTGTTGTCGCCTTGTCGACATTCGGGTGTTCGTCGGGCTATGCTTCGGCGTGCTAGGACATAGCCGGCTCGGGATCGGGAACGCCGCGTAGCTGCCGCGGGACCGCGAGTGTGTGACTCACGCTCGAGCACCGCCAGTGATCGTCCTCAGGGCGTCGTCTGTGACAGTGTCCAAGTCCTCCGGTCACCTTTGCACTGCTGTTTCCGCCTGCGTTTCCTCGTCACCCCCAACGGAGCCTTTGGGTGGGTCGCCGCCGCGCGGCCAGGTACGCCTTGATCATCGGTCGCCGGCTGGGACCGGGCGAACCTAATGGAATACCGGCGCGATTTTCTCGACGTTCTCCTGGGACCCCTGGACAGCACCGAACGGCCTCGCGTGCTGGCCCAGCTCGGCGCCGAAAACGCCAGCCAAGGCCTCACGGTCCAGCGCCGGGGGTCCGGTCCGTCCGGGGCCGCGGTGGGGATCTTCACCTCGCATCGTGACCGGGTCACGACCGTCCACCTCCTGTCCGCGGCCGGCGTGGTCGCCGCGACGTTCCAGGCCGCTCTCGACCACGGGATGCACGCGGGGCAACCGCTGCTGGTCGTCGAGCTCGGCGACGTGTCCTCCCTCGGCGCGGCGGCGCTCGCAGTGCTGGTGGATGCCGCTTCCCGGGCGGCTCGGCACGGACGCCGGATCACTGTCCGTGGCGCCCAGCCGGCGGTCTTCACCGAGTTCCTCGACGCCGGCCTGGTCGTAACCCTCGACGTCCACCCCGTATACCACAAGCCGGCGAGTATCAGACAGCAGGGAACACCATGAGCATCATCGCCTGGATCGTGCTGGGACTCGTCGCTGGCCTGATCGCCGAAAAGCTGACCGGGAACGGACCGGCTGGGTCGTCGCGGGTATCACCGGGACGACCGGACATGCGCCACGGGGACGTCGACGCACCACGTCGCGCCAGTGACCATGACGAAGACTCTCCTCCCGGCCTACACACCGAAGGCGCGGCGCCCGCGCAGGTTCGCTTCCCGCTTCCATACCGACATCTACGCCCCGGCCGACCGGACAATCGTGCGTGCGCACGGTGAGATCGACCGCGCCACCCGGACCGCGTTCCGTGCGGCGCTGACGACCGGCCTCGACCGGCAACCCTCGCTGCTGATCGTCGACCTCAAGGCCTGGCGGGAAGGCTGCGGCGACGTGGCCAAGCCCCTCGAGCCGACCGAGCCCGTCATGCCCACGTCGTCCGTGGCCCCGACGAGCCAGCGTGGAGTGCGTGGATGACCGTCAGCTCACCCGCCTCCTGATCGCCTTCGCACCGCGCGCCACCACCGAATAGGACTCCTGTATGACGAGAAGCGAGATGTTCACCGCCGCCCGGCTGGACTTGGAATACCCCATGTCCCTGGGTGTGTACGACCAGTACGCCGGCGCCCAGGAAGTGGTCGACTACCTCGCTGACCAGGACTTCCCCGTACAGAACGTGGAGATCGTCGGCACCGAGCTGCGGTCGATCGAACGCGTCACCGGACGCCTGACCCGCGGAAAGATCGCGGCTGCCGGCGCGCTGTCCGGGCTCTGGATCGGACTGTTCGTCGGAATCGCGTTCAGCCTGTTCGGCGATCGGAACCAACTCGGCTTTCTCTTCACCACGCCGCTGCTCGGGGCCGTGTTCGGGCTGGCCTGGAGTCAGATCGGCTACAGCACGGCGACCCGGCACGGCAGCCGCGACTTCGCCTCGGTCAACCAGATCGTGGCCACCAAGTACGAAGTCCTCGTGGAGCACGCACACGCCGCTCGCGCGCATGAACTCCTCGCGGCCACGCCGCGCAAGGCCTCGATCTGACGTCCCCGACCGGCCACCTCCGCGCGCCGCGACCACCGGTTCGTGATCAACCTGGCGCCCACCACCACTGGACGACGCGGGCACGGAGGCTTCGCCGGTCTGCTCCTCGGCTCGGTCAGCGCCGCGTGCACCGAACACGCAACCTGCCCCGTGCTCGTGCTGCACGGGGACACCCCCGCTCCCAGCCAGGTTTCGGACCTGACCCATTGGTAGGGCGACACCGAGGGACGCCGTGCCGGGGCGTGGATCCCCGACCGCTTCTGGCAGCATCGGTTCCTGACCGGTCGCCTGCTGGCCGCGAAGATCTGGGGGCTGATCACCGGTCCCCTGGTCGCCGTCATCACGTTCGTCTGCTCGATCGGGAACGTGCCGCTGGCGGCGGTGCTCGATCATCGCCGTCACCTTCTACCTGACCATGATCGCGGCCGGCTACGTCGTCGAGCTGGTCTTCACCCCCCTCGGCCTGGTCCCGACCGGCCCCGGCACGCCAAGGTCGGCGCCGACGGCATTCGCTGGAACTACACGACCGTCCTCAACATCCTCTTCCTGCTGCTCGCGGCGGCTCTCGTCGTCCGTTTTCTGAGCACCGGCGGGCGGGCGATGCTCGCCATGATGGGCGGCGGCCCGGACGACCACGGTCACACCGGGCCGGCAACCACGGGTCATCATCGGGTGTTCCGTAAGGCGGACCGCGAGACGCGGACACGCTGAGACGGAGGCCCGTGTCGACGGCGGTGCGGGACATTCCTATGGGATCTGACCGGCTAGGCCGGTGGCGTGGAGGGCGTGGAGGGCGTGGAGGGCGAGGATGGCGATGTCGTCGGTGTGGGATCCGCCGGTGAAGGTGAGTACGTCTTCTTCGACGGCGTCGACGAGGTCAGGCGCGCTGAGCTGCCCGGCCGCTGTGAGGAGGGCGCGGAGGCGTTGTTCGCCGTACTGTTCGCGGCCTTGTCGGGCTTCGGTGACGCCGTCGGTGTAAAGCAGCATCGTGTCTCCCGGCCGCAGGGTCACCCGTACGTTCCTCAGACCGGCGTTGGCGAACAGGCCCAGGGGCAGGCCGTGGTGTCCGACGGCACGTACCGAGCTGGCAGGGCTGCGCAGCAGCGCGGGCATGTGTCCCGCCGACGTGAGGAGGACGCGGACTGCGCCCGGGCGGGGGAACAGCATGAGATAGGTGGCGGTGAGGAAGCGCTCGTTCCGAGGGTCCTGGGTCAGCAGCGCGGTGTTGAGCCGGTCGAGTATCTGCGACGGGGTCTTCTCGGCCGTCGCGACGGCGCGGATCGTGTGGCGTGCCAGTGCCGCGACCATCGCGGCCTGTGAGCCGTGGCCGCTGACGTCCCCGATCACGGCATCCCAGCGTTCCCCTTCCCCCGTGGGTGCACACCGCGCCTGGACTCGGTCCGCGTGCGGTCTGGCGTCCGTGTCGGCGGATAACCGCACCGGGAACATGTCGTAGAAGTCGCCGAGAGCCCCCCGACCGTCGGCCGCGGGGAGGCTGCGCGCGGCGACCTGCATCCCCGGAACGTCGGACATCCGCGCGGGCAGTAGACCGCCCAACGGGCGATCCCCGTCGGGGGTAACCGCTGTCGGCTCCCCGGGCAGTTGCGTCGGTACGGTCAGCAACCGGTGTGCGAGCTGCTCGTCGGTGTCGGCATCTACGCGGGGTCGCGCTCGCATGAGCCGCCACTCCCCGGTGCCGCGCGCGATCCGACCCGGTTGCCCGCCCTGCGTGTCATTGCCGTGTCGTCGCGATGGTGGGACATCGGGGCCGTGGGCTCAGATCAGGCCGGTCGCGGCGGTCGCGGCGGCCAGGGTCGGCCAGCCGGAGCCGAGCAGCACCCAGCCGTCGTGGCCCGCGGCCGGGTTGCTGGGATGGTGCACCTTGACCTGCCAGCTACCAGGGCTGGTCTCCCTGGCGAACGCGGAATGGCCGTCGCACGTGCCGTACTGGCTGCCAAGCACAGCTATGGACGTGGACGGCGCCGGGGCGGAATCGTCATGAGCGGACATGTGGTGCCTCTCGAGGAGAGATCACCGGTGTGCCCGGCGCTGAGCATGAAGCTCGTGAGACCGCGACGCTGACGCGCGGCAGCCCCCACCCGGGCTAGCTGTTTCCCAGCGGCGCTATCGTACGCCGCCCCCGTTCGACTGTCCGGCGACGGACGGAGTAACCAGTCGCCGGAATAGTGGCCAGCGCCGTGCATTTTTGACTTGACCACAATGTCAATGGCACATCGCGGTCTTCATGTGCTCTGCGGTCCGCTGCGCTGTCGAAAGGTGCCGCCACAGCGGCTACCGCCACCGCATCCGGGATCAAGCCCGCCCGGCCGGCGAATGCCGGCTGCCACCCGGGATCGTCCGTCGGCAACGCGGCCCAGCGCCCGTCGACGCTCTGCTCGACGACGGCGCTGTCGTCGAGCAGAGCGGCTTGAGGCCGGCGGACCCGACCGTCGCTGACGGGTTCTATGCGAGCCAGGGCAGGCGTCGGACCAGGGGGGTGGTCGCCCAGAGGCGTCCGAGTCCGAGGGTTCGGCCGGCGCCGAGGCAGGCGAGGAGGACCAGGACGGCGGCGTAGATGAGGTGTTCGTCGAGGAAGGGGTTGCTGGCCGGTGGGAGGACGGCGCTCCACATCATGACGGTCAGGACTGCGCCGCTGGCCGCGGCGAGCCACATGCCGATGCCGAGGATCAGTGCTGTGCCGATCGCGGCGAGGGCGATCATGAACGCCACGTCGGCGAAGGTGGTGCCGGCCAGTGAGTGGTAGAAGCCGGTGAAGGGGCCTTTGGTGGCGGAGCCGAGGAATCCCTTGGTGGGGCTGCCGCCGTGGCTCCAGGCCTTCGCTGAGGTCGTGTCGTGGCCGAGGCCGAACGCCTTGTCGAGGAACGCCCACAGGAAGACCCAGCCCAACGCGAGCCTGATGGCTGCCAGCAGGTAGCGGACGCCGGGGGCCGGGCGTCGATCGCGGGTGGCCGAGGAGATTGGTGGCTGCTCGGGTGCCGGTGACCGGTTCGCGGGGACCTGGGGTACCGCGCTGGCTGAGGGAACGTCGGTGTCCTTGACGGTCGGACGTGTCAGGGTGTCGACGGGTTGACGGGTGGTCTCGACGGGGGCGTTGCGGTTGTGGGCGATGTCGACCATCGCGCTCACGTTCCTTCGTTTCTCATGGTTCGGGTCCGCGGGGCGAGTGCCCGCAGACGGTTGCGGCGCGGACAGCGGGCCGCGGCCAGGAGCCGTTAGCCGTCGTGAGTGAGGATGACCTTGAGCGCGCCGGTCTCGCCCGCGCGGGAGAACACGTCGTAGGCCGTGAGGAACTCGTCGAACCCGAAGTGGTGGGTGACGAACCGGTGGGCGTCGAGGTGGCGGCTCGCGAGCAGACGGATCAGGGTTGGCGTCGAGTAAGCGTCGACCAGCCCGGTGGTGATCGTGAGGTCCCGGTCCCAGACCCGTTCCAGGTGCAGCGTGGCCGGCTTGCCGTGGACGCCGATGTTCGCGACCCGGCCGCCCGGTCGAACGAGGTCGACCGCGAGCTCGAATGTCGCCGGCACGCCGACGGCCTCGATGGCGAGGTCCGCGCCGAGTCCTCCGGTCAGTTCCCGGACGGCCGCGATCGGGTCCTGTTCGGCGTTGTTGATGACGATTTCCGCGCCGAACTGCTTGGCCGCGTCGAGCCGGGCGGGTGTCCTGTCGATGGCGATGACGAGGCTTGGGCTGAACAGTCGCGCGCCGCTGATCGCTGACAGGCCGATCGGTCCGGCACCGACGACCGCGACGACCTCGCCCGGCTGGACCCGTCCGTTCAGGACGCCAACCTCGTAGGCGGTGGGAAGGATGTCGGCGAGCATCAGCATCTCTTCGTCGCTGACGCCGCCTGGTATCGGGTAGGTGGAGTTGTCGGCGAACGGGACCCGGACGTATTCGGCCTGCGTGCCGTCGATCGTGTTCCCGAGGATCCACCCGCCGCCGCCGGTGCACTGCCCGTACCGGCCGTCCCGGCAGTAGCGGCACGCGCCGCAGGCGCTGACGCACGAGACCAGGACCCGATCGCCTGGCCGTACGTTCGTGACCGCGGCGCCGGTCTCGACGACGGTGCCGACCGCTTCGTGGCCGAGGATCCGACCGTCGACCATGGCCGGCAGGTCGCCGCGCAGGATGTGCAGGTCCGTGCCGCAGATCGTGGTCGCATCGACCCGCACGATGGCGTCGGTGTCGGCGCCCAGCGTGGGACGGACAATGTCTTCCCATGCCATGGCGTTCGGTCCGTGAAAGACGAGTGCCTTCATGCCGCTCCAGTCGCAAATACCTTGTTGATGAACCCAGCCGCCCCGCGCACCGTCTGCGAGGGCGTGGGAGGCACAGTTAGTCGTGCTGGCCGCTGGCCGGCGGTGTGGTCGCGGTCGCTGGGCGTCGTCGGCTCCTGCGCACGCCCGGGTAGCGGTCCATCACGACGAACGCGGCGACGGCGAGGGCCACGCCGATGAGGACGACTGCCCACAGCGGTGCGATCGCGTTGAGGACGCCGCCGACGAGGAACGCGGCGAACAGGGCGACCACGAGGAAGTTGGGGCTCATGAGGTGCCTCCATGCGGATGCCGGCGCCGACCCCCCGTGGCGGCGCCGGTGGCAGCCGGTGGCAGCCGGTGGGTCGCGGTGAAACGCGGGCCGGGTGGTGTCTGGTTCGGGCGGCCGGTGGTCCGGCGAAGCGCCCGTGGTTCTGGTCAGGACGACTCCCGTCCAGGGACTCAGCTGGGGAGTGCGCTGGTGGGGGCGTCGGTCGGGGCGGGTGTCAGGGTCCGGCATGAAAACGGGAGGCGAACCTGACCGACCGTTGTCCCGACACCTCGGACCTGGGGGAGCGGATTTTCGTCACGTCAGTGGCGCGAGGTCAGGTGCCGGCGTCCCGGAACCAGCCGGCCCGACGCGTCGGTGACCAGACGCACGGCCAGCATGACGGCGACGGCCCCGATCAGGCCAGCGATGAGGCCGAGCAGAATCCAGGCGAGGATGCTCATACTTTTCCCTGCTGTCCGTGGATTGCCGGCTGTTTCCAGCGCGCCGGCGGGCATTCGTCGCGTCCTCCCCGGAGGGGTGTGGAGCGGCGCGGCGGAACGTGCTGGTATCAGGCGTCTGCGGCGAGTGGCCGGGGTGGACCGCGGGTGTCAGGCGGGTTGCGATTCTTTGGTGGCTCGTGCCGTGTCGATCCAGGTTTGAACAGGATCAGCCGCGCAATGGCGGGAAGATGTTTCGGACGATGTCACAGGCGACGTCCTGTGGACGATCACTGGCGGCGCTCGAGCGGGAGTCACACACTCGCGGTCTCGCGGCAGTTACGCGGCGTTTCCGATCCCGAGCCGGCTTTGTCCTAGCCAGCTCAGCATAGCCCCGAGAGCACCTGACTGTCGACTGGCGTGAAAACCCGACAGGATCCTGCGGCAGTATTTATTCGGAAGTCAATGTTCGGGATCTTGATCCGCTGCCTTCCTTGCCTCGCCGAGGGGCGGCGCGGTTCGTAGTGGTCCGGGCGGCGGCGGCCCCGTCCCGTGATCCTGCTGAACGCCGGTTTCGCGTTCGTGCAGGAGATGCAGGCCGAACGCGCGGTCGACGCACTGGCCAGCTTCCTGCCCGCGACCGCCCGGGTGGTCCGCGACGGAGCCTCCGCCGAGATCGCCGCCCGCGACCTAGTGCCCGGTGACGTCCTGATCGTCGCCGAAGGAGAGCGGGTCTGCGCAGACACGCGGATCACCGACGGGACGGTGCTGCTCGACCTGTCCGCCCTGACCGGAGAGTCGCTGCCCGCGAGCCGCTCGGCCGACGAGGACCCGGTGGTCGGGTCGCTGTAACCGCCTGTGCTGGCTCGCCGACGCCAACGCGATCCCGCGGCGCCGCGTGGACGAGGTCCTCGGAGCCGTCGGCCTGACCGAGGCCGCGCACCGCCGCGTGGGCGCCTTCTCCCTCGGCATGGGACAACGGCTGGGCATCGCCGCCGCCCCGCTGGGCGACCCGGAGGTGTTCCGGGCTGGTTCGCCAGCGCGCTCAACGTCGAGGTCAACCAGGCAGGCAACCCGCCGGCGGCAGACTTGACCTCCACCTCGGTGGTGTCGCCTCCGGCAGCGCGGAGGAAGGCGATCAGCTGGCTCACATCACGCGGCGCACCCAAATGTATCCACGACGGAGTTACAAGTGGCGGGAGGAGGTTACACGTGGAGGCCGGCGCCCTTGCCCGGATCGGCCGCACGCCTGGACGGACATGCACCTCGACTGCCAACATGGCACCGGCTGACGATTTCCGCCGTGATCGGCAGAGCGGCTGTGGCGACAGGGAGGTCAACGGTGACAGAGGCGCCGAAGCCGTTCGGCTTGCGGGAGCGGCAGCGGCGGGCGATCGAGGCAGAGCTGCGTGCGGCAGCGCTCAAGCTCTTCGGTGAGCGGGGGTTCGACGAGGTCTCGGTGGCGGAGATCGCGGCCGAGGCGGGTATCTCGGAGCGGACCTTCTTCCGGCACTTCCCGACGAAGGAGGATGTCGTGCTGACCCTCATGGAGGGCTATGGCCTCGACATCATCAGTCGGCTGGAGAGCCAGCCCCTGGACCGCCCGTGGTTCGACGTGCTTCGCAACACCTACACAGGTGCCTACGACGTCGAGGTCACCATGGCGGGTGAGCGAAGCGAGGAGCTCAGGCGTTCGACAGCCCAGGTGCTGAAGCTCGCGCAGGGTTCGACCCGGCTTCGGGCAGGCATCGACGCCCGCGCGAGGACCTGGCAGGACGACATCGCCCGGATCGTCGCGCGCCGGCTCGGCGTCGACATCGATCAGGATCCCCGGCCGCGTGTGTGGGGCGCGGTTGCGATCATTGTCGGGATGGCGAATGCCGAACGCCATGCGGCGATCGACGGCTCCCTCGGGGTCTCGCCGGCCGAGGCGTGGGATGCGCTGGCCGAGCTGCTCAAGCCGCCGACGGGGACCTGACCGCCGAACTTCTTCCTACCCGTGAGGGGCGCCCCGGATGGGGCGCCCCTCACGCATGTTCGGGCACTGCACGCAGAGTAGCGAGGGAGACATTTCAGTTACCCAGAGTTTACCCGGGACGGCTTGCGGCAAGTAGTCAGTAACCGCTAGAAAGACATCACCTGCCTAGGGGACAGTCACTGACGGAAAATTTAGCCGATCGACGAAGGACTCACGATGCCGAAGACCTCTCTGGCCGCGCCCTTCCGGGGACGGCCATGAAGGGTTCCGCCCGGGTGGGCGGCGAGCACTTCACGTTTGGCGCGCTGGCCGAGATCCTCGCCAAGGCGAACGAGCCCAAGTCGGGCGACGTGCTGGCCGGGATCGCCGCCGCGAGCGGGGCGGAGCGCATGGCCGCGAAGCTCGTGCTCGCCGACGTCCGGCTCTCCGAGATCGTCGACGAGCCACTGGTCGACGACGAGGTCACGACCGCGATCCTCTCCCGGCTGGACCGCGAGCGGTTCGACACCACCCTGGGCGGTCTGACGGTGGGCGAGTTCCGTGAACGCGTGCTGTCACCAGGCTTCGCCTCGGAGTGGCCTGGCCTGCGCGGCCTGGTCACGCCGGAGATCGCCGCGGCGACGGCGAAGCTGATGAGCAACCTGGACCTGGTGCGCGCCACGGTTGCGCTGCAGGTCGAGACGACGTGCCGCACCACCGTCGGTCAGCCGGGCGTGCTGGCCGCGCGGCTGCAGCCCAACCATCCGACCGACGATCCCGCGGGCATCGCCTACTCGATCTTCGACGGCCTCTCCCACGCCTGCGGTGATGCCCTTCTCGGCGTCAATCCCGCGGTCGAGTCGGTCGAGTCGGTCGTCGCGATCCTGCGGATGCTGGACGCCTTCATCGACGAACTCGCGATACCGACCCAGGGCTGCGTCCTTGCTCATGTCACGACCCAGTTGGCTGCTATCGAGCGAGGTGCGCGGGCCGACCTGCTCTTCCAGTCAGTGGCCGGCACGGCGGCGGCGAACCGAGCCTTCGGCGTGGACCTGGCGCTGCTGATGGAGGCGGCGGACGCGGTCCGGGCGCAGCATGAAGCCGACCCGGGCCGGTACGCCGGCCGCCACGCGATGTACTTCGAGACCGGGCAGGGCTCGGCGCTGTCCTCGGACGCTCATCACGGGATCGACCAGCTCACCTGCGAGGCCCGCGCCCAGGGGTTCGCCCGGCTCTTCGACCCGTTTCTCATCAACTCCGTGGTCGGTTTCATCGGACCGGAATACCTCGCCGACGCCGAGCAGATCACTCGCGCGGGGCTGGAGGACCATTTCGTCGGCAAGGTGATGGGACTACCGATGGGCGCCGACGTCTGTTTCACCAACCACGTCGCGGCCGACCACAACAGCAACGACAGCGCCCTCCTGCTGCTCGCTCTGGCCGGGTGCACCTTCGTGATGGGTGTTCCGGCGGGCGACGACGTCATGCTCGGCTACCAGTCGACCAGCTACCACGACGTCGCGACCACGCGCGAGGTCCTCGGCCGCAGGCCGGCCCCCGAGTTCGACGCATGGCACCGGCGCACGTTCGGCACGCGTTCGGCCCAGGAGGCGGCGGTCCCCGCCGCGATCGGCCGCCGCATCGGTGATCTGGTGGCCGGGCGATGACCGACGCCGCGATCTCCCGGTCGGAGCACGCCTGCGACCCGTTGTCCGATCCGCGGGTGAGCGCCGCGCTGGCCACTCCCGCCCGGCTCTTCCTCGGCAGTGCGGGCACGTCGTACCGGACCGCGGACCTCCTCCGCCTGCGTGTCGATCACGCCCTGGCGAAGGACGCCCTCGCCGCCGTGGTCGACGTCGACCACCCCGCGCTGCGCGAGGTCGCCGGCCGTTGGGGACTGATCGACGTCGCCACCCAGGCCCGATCGCACCGCGAGTACCTGCTGCGACCCGACCTCGGCCGCCGACTCGACGCGGACGGGGTCACCAGGATCCGGCGAACGGCCACGCGCGGAGCAGACCTGCAGGTGGTGCTGGGAGATGGGCTGTCGCCCGAAGCGCTGGCCGTGAGTGGGCCGGCGGTGGTGGCGGGCCTGCGAGCCGGTGCCGTCGGGATGGGCTGGTCGTTCGCCACACCTGTCTTCGTCCGCCGAGCGCGGGTCGGCGTCCTGAACGACATCGGCGTCCACACCGCCTGCCGGGTCGCGATCCTCCTGATCGGGGAGCGGCCAGGGCTGCGAACCCGTCGCAGCCTGTCGGCCTACCTGGCCTTCCGTCCGAGGGCAGGAGACACCGACGCCGAGCGCAACCTGGTGTGCAACATCTCGCCCCACGGGGTCAGCGTGCGGGCCGCCGTCGAGCGGATCACCTCCCTGATGGCAGACCTGGTCGCCGCCGGCGCGAGCGGATTCACGGTCAAAGAGCGCCTCGGTCAGGCGGATCGCGCCGCCGGAAAGCCCATCAGGCCGGGCAGCGGAAGGACTCTCAGGACAGGTCCGGAAGCTCGTCCACCCCGAACCGAAATCGAAAGAGAAGCCGAATGACCGAGAACTCCGAGAAGCGCCAGATGCATTTCTCTCTGCTGACCATGCCAACGTTGGCACACAACGACTACGGCATCTGGAGGCATCCGGAGAACAAGAAGGCGCAGTTCGACGACCCCTCCTTCTGGGCGGAGATCGCCAGAATCTGTGAGGAGGCGAGGATGGACGCGCTGTTCATGGCGGACGGCCTCGGCATCACCGACTCCTTCGGCGGCTCCTTCGACGTGTCGCTACGCGAGGGAATGCACGTTCCGGTGATCGACCCCGGCCTGGTCGCGGCCTCGGTCGCGACCGTCACCACCCGGCTGGGGCTGGCCATCACCGCGGCGAGCACCTTCGACCCGCCCTTCTCCCACGCACGCCGGATGGCGACCCTCGACCACCTCACCAAGGGCCGCGTCGGCTGGAACGTCGTGACCGGGTTCATCAGGAACGGTGAGGACAACTACGGGGTCCCGGCGGCGTCCTCGAGCGCGCAGCGTTACGACACCACCGAGGAGTTCATGGATGTCTGCTACAAGCTCTGGGAGGGTTCGTGGGAGGACGACGCGGTGGTCGGCGACCGGGAGACCGGTGTCTACATCGACCCCACCAAGGTCCACAAGATCAACCATATCGGTGAGCACTATGCGTGCTCTGGACCTGCGCTGTGGCACCCCAGCGTGCAGCGCACACCACTGATCTTCCAGGCCGGCATGTCCGAGCGCGGCCGGCTCTTCGCCGCCAAGCATGCCGAGGTCGTCTTCGCGGCCAGCGGCGCCGACCCGAAGATCTACCGGACCCTGACCGCGGATCTGCGGGCGAAGGCGGCCGCTTTCGGCCGCGGCCGGGAGGACATGAAGCTGCTCGGCATCGCGGCCATCGTGACCGGCGAGGATGATGCCGCGGCCGAGGCGAAGATGACCGTCTACGAGCGGTGGACGCGGCCGGAGGGATACCTCGCGCACATCAATGCCCTCAACGGCTTCAACCCGCTGGTTCACGATCGCGGAGAGAACCTGCTCGACGCGTTGAGGTCGGACGGCTTCCGGCGCGACGACTTCACGGCCTACATCCCGCACCCGGACATCACCGTCGGCGGCTACATGGACATGTTCAAGGTGTTGCGGCACGGCCCGGGCACCTTCGTCGGTGGCCCCGCGAAGGTCGCCGACGAGCTCGAGGCCTACATGCAGAGGTTTGACCTGGACGGGTTCCTGCTGCGGTCCCTCATGTACCCCCACAGCGTCCGTGACTTCCGCGACTACATCGTCCCGGAGTTGCAGCGGCGCGGAATCTACCGCACACAGTACGACGGTTCTACGCTGCGCGAGAACATCTTCGGGAAGGGACACAGGCGCATATCCGAGAACCATCACGCCGCGTCGTTCCGGCGGACGCCGGCACTGGTCTGAAGGCAGACCCGAGAACAGCATTCCCTGAAGTGCCTGCGCACAGCGTCGTTCGTGGGTGATCACATCATTTCTTCGCCCCTCAAAGGAACAGCGTCAGATGCGTATTCTCCTCAAGGTCGCGGTGGTGGCCGCGGCCGCCGGCATGGTTGCCGCCTGCGGTGCCCCGTCGGCACCGCCGTCGAGCACGTCGCAGGCGTCCGCCTCGGCGTCGGCGCACCCGGGCACGACGAGTGGACCGACCTGGAATCCGGCCGACTGGGACACCTCGAAGGTGTGCGGTACCAAGCGGATCAAAATCGGTGTCGAGGACGGCCTCAACAACACGTGGCGCAAGACCGCGCTGGAGGTGCTCAGGGTCCAGATCGCCAAGTGTCCCAACATCGACCCGCACATCGAGTACGCGTCGGCCAACGGCAATCCGCAGCAGGTCTCGACCGACATCAACTCGATGGTGTCGAAGGGCGTCAACCTCCTGATCGTCCTGCCGGACTTCGGTGACTCCGAGCTGCCCGCCCTGCGGGCGGCCACCAAGGCCGGCGTCACCGTGGTCCCCTACTACGGCTCGATCGGGGGCAAGGCAGGCACCGACTACACCCTCAGCGTCCACCTCGACACCTACGGCATCGGTCAGCGGATCGCGAGTTGGTTCGGTAAGAACGTCCCCAGCGGCAATGTCGCAGTCATCGGTGACGTCGCCACCTCGACGTCCGCCAAGGACCTCTACGACGGCGTCAAGGCCGGTCTGGCCGCCTATCCGAGCCTGAAACTGGTCGGCGACTCGTTCCTGGTCGGAAACTACGACCCGCAGACGATTCAGAAGGTCACGACCGGCGCGATCCAGAAGTACGGCAACATCACCGCCATCGCGACGGCTGGCTGCGGCTCGATGTACGTCGCGCCGTTCACCGCCGCCGGGGTCAGACCGCCCGCTGTCGGCTGCTCGGCAGGCGCGAACATCACTTACTGTGACTACAGCAAGCTGTCCGGAACCGCGAAGTACCCATTCGCGACGTGGGAGTCCACCACCCAGGTCATCGCGGCCGCGCTGCGCCACGGTCTGGCCTCCTACAACAGCATCGCCTGGGACGAGCCGACCGCGATCGTGCCGCAGCAGGCCGTCGACACGGCCGGGGGCAAGGCGGCGCTGACCTGTGACCCCGGTCTGCCGGCTGACGCCGACCTGACCAGCGGACTGACCGCCAGCCAGCTCACTGCTGCTCTGAAGTGACGCTGGAGGTCGTGGATCATGCTAGAAGCAGCGAAGGGTGCCGTGGCTGAGCCAGCCACCTCGGACTCGTCCACCCAGGCCCCTCCGAGGGGCTATCGCCTCCAGCTCACCGGTGTCAGCAAGTCCTTTGGTGCGGTGCACGCACTCTCGGACGTCACGCTCGAAGTGCCGGCCGGCCAGATCCACGGCCTCGTCGGTGAGAACGGGGCGGGCAAGTCCACCCTGATGGCCGTCGCGTCGGGCGCCTTGGTGCCCGACGCGGGCCAGGCCGTCGTGGACGGCCATGAGATACGAGGCGACGCGGTGGCCGCTCGGGCAGCCGGCCTGGCCATCGTGCGCCAGCATCCGGCCCTTCTGCCCGATCTGACGGTCGCCGACAACCTGCTGCTCGGCGTGCCGGCCAGCATGAGGCCGCGAGTCAGGGATTCTGCCGCCTGGGCGCGCACATGCCTCGGCGCGTGGGACGACCGGCCCGACATCGACCCGCGGATGCGTGCTGACGCGCTCAACGCCGAGCAGCAGTTCATCGTCGAGCTGGCGCGCGCTCTCTGCCAGGCTCCGGCGGTGCTGCTCCTCGACGAGCCCTCGGAGCACCTGAGGGCCGAGGACGTCGACCGGCTGTTCCGGGTCGTCCGTGAACTGGCCGCGCGCGGCACCGCGGTCGTCTACATCTCCCACCGGGTCAGGGAGGTCCGGCAGATCTCCGACCGGGTCACGGTCCTGCGCAACGGTGTCAACCGCGGCACCCGCGAGACAGCGGACCTCGACGAGGCCCAGATCATCGAGCTCATCATCGGACGGTCTCTGGACGCCCAGTACCCGGCGAAGCAGCCACGGGACCGCGCCCTGGTGGGCCGTCCGGCGGTGCTCGAGGCGTACGACCTGAGCGGCGAGGGGTTCTCGGGTGCCTCGCTCATCGTCGAGCCAGGCGAGGTCGTCGGCCTGGCCGGTATCGACGGCAACGGGCAGGCGAAGTTCGCTCGAGCCCTCGCCGGCCTGCAGAAATGCACCGGCCAGGTGAAGCTCGGCGGGTACGACGCGCGGGTCTCGAACCCGGTCGCCGCCGTGAAGGCGGGTATCGCCTACGTCCCCGCGGACCGCCATCGCGAGGGCATCTTCCCCGACCTGTCGGTCCGGGAGAACGTGATGATCCGCGGTGTCCGGGGCGCTGCCCGCCTCGGCTTCGTCTCCCCGCGGCTGGAAAGGCAGAAGAGCAACGAGATCCTCAGACGCTATGCCGTCAAGGCCGCCTCGCCCGACAGCCCGATCACCTCGCTTTCCGGTGGCAACCAGCAGAAGGTCGTGATGGGCGGCGCACTGGCCGGCGCGCCCCGGCTGCTGATCGCCGATCAGCCGGCGCAGGGTGTCGACGTCGGCGCCAAGGCCGAGATCTACCGGCAGCTGCGCACCGTCGCGGCGGCCGGGGCCGGCGTGCTCATGCTCTCGTCGGACAACGGCGAGCTCGCCGGCGTCTGCGACCGGGTGGCGGTGATGTCCCGTGGCCAGATCGTCGCCGAGATCGCCGGCGAGGAGCTCTCCGAGGAGACCATCACCAACGCCGTGCTACGCGCATCCTCGACGCGTGACCACGGCGCGGCCACGGCGCGGCGATTCAGAAGGATCCTTGACCATGACGGCGCGTCGGTGCCGGTCCTGCTCGCCCTGATCATCATCTTGGCAGTGGTCGCACAGCTGTGCGACCACACCTATCTGCACACCCGCAACATCAGCCTCGTGCTGGGCCTCGGGGCCATCCTCGCGGTGGCCGCGACCGGTCAGGGCCTGGTGCTGATGCAGGGCGGATTCGATCTGAGTATCGGCCCGCTCATGTCGCTGGCTCCGGTGATCGCCTCCTTCTACCTGATCGGGGCAGGCTACGGCTACGACCTCGCGGGCTGGGCGTTCATCGTCCTCGCCACCCTGGTCGTGGGACTGGGCAACTGGCTGCTGGGCGCGGTGCTCAGGCTCAACCCGATGCTGGCCAGTTTCGGGACGTGGACCCTGCTCGACGCGATCGCACTGATCCTTCGGCCACAGGCCGGAGGGCTGATCTCGAACTCGGTCATCGACAAGATCTCCTGGTCCGTCGGACCGATCCCCGCCACCCTCATCGCCGCCGCCGTGGTGGCCGCGGGCCTGGAACTGTGGCGAACCCGCACGCTCCGCGGCAAGGCACTCCAGGCCGTCGGCAGCGACCGCGCGGCCGCCCACACCCTCGGCATCAGCGCGCGCCGGGCATCGCTGATCGCCTACATCGGCTCCGCGCTGCTCGCCGGGCTCGCCGGGGTGATGCTGATCGGCCAGATCGGCACCGGCGACCCGACGGCGGGCGAGAGCTATGTGCTCACCAGCATCGCCGCCGCCGTGGTCGGGGGCATCGCGCTCACCGGCGGGCGGGGAAGCTTCGTCGGCGTGCTGTGCGCCGCCGTCCTGCTCGTCCAGGTCCAGACAGCCACCCCCTATCTGGGGCTGAGTCCGGGCTGGCAGCAGATCCTCGTCGCCCTCGTGACCATCATCGCGGTCTGCGCCTATTCGCTCGCTCGCCGCCGGCCGGCCCGCTGACCAGGCCGAGAAGGGATGCGAAGGACCATGAGCAGCAAGCCCACCCCCCGCGGCATCGCACGCTGGGTGATCGCGTCACCCTACAAGTGGGTCTGGGTCGCGGCCGCCGTGATGTACGTGGTCATGCTGATCGCCACACCGAACGCCGCGACGGCACGCTCGCTGGCGAACATGATGCCCTACTTCGGCATGCTCGCCGTGGCGACACTGGGCCAGGCCATTGTTGTCATGCAGCGCGGCTTCGACTTCTCCCTCGCCGGGATCATCGTGCTCTGCGGCCTTGTCGTCGCCAAACTCACCGACTCTGGTGCAGCTCCGGTCCCGGCCGTCGTGGTCGCGCTTGCCGCCGGTGTCCTGGCCGGGGTCGTCAACGGCCTGCTGGTCTCCTGGCTGGCGCTCACTCCGCTGGTGGCCACCCTGGCATCGAACGGACTGTTCCTGGGGTTTGCCTACCTGGTCTCCGACGGGCAGCAAATCATGATCCCGGGCAGTTTGCAGACCTTCGCCACCAGCCGGGTCGGGGGAATCGCGACCAGTTTCTGGATCGCCCTCGGTGTGGTCCTGGTACTGCTGGTGCTGATCCGGCTGACGGCCTTCGGGCGCCGGTTCGTCGCCACCGGCTCCAACCCCGATGCCGCCCGCGCCGCCGGGCTGCCGGTCACCCGGGCGCTGGTCAGCGCCTACAGCCTCGCCGGTCTCCTGTTCGGCATCACCGGTGTCCTCATCGCAGGCAACATCGGCGCGGGCAGTTCCGCCGCCGGCGGCACCTACCTGATGTCCTCGATCTCGGCGCTCCTGGTTGCCGGCGCCGCCGTCAGCGGCACCCGGATCAGCCTCGTCGCCGCGGTCGTCGGGGCCCTGTTCATGACCATGCTGTCGCAGTTCATCCTCGCGCTGGGCGCCTCCGCGGCTGTCCAGGGCCTCATTCAGGGCCTCGTGCTCCTCGGCACCGTCGCCTACCCCAACATCCGGCTGCCCAGACGCCGGCTGCGTGTCGCCCTGCCGCCATCACCCGGCCCACGCCTCACCGCACCGTGACAGCCGGACAACTCAGGACGGCCGGACAATGAGAAGGAAGCAGACATGAACGCCCTCGTCGACAGCCCCAACCGGCTCAAGCTGGGCCTGTTCGGTACCAACGGCGGAGCAACCCTTACCCGCGTCCCCGAAGTCTGGCGACCCCACTGGGACCGGATCGTCGAGGTCGCGAAGATCGCCGACCAGGCTGGCCTGGAAGGATCGCTCGGCTACGCCCGCTGGAAGGGATACATCCCCGGCATGCCCGAAGCCGGCGTCGGCTACGTCGTCGACCCCTTCACCTGGGCCGCCGGACTCAGCCAGGTCACCTCCTACACCACGCACATCGCCACCGTGCACGGCTGCGTGATGCACCCGGTGCTCGCCGCCAAGCAGTGCACCACCATCGACCTGATCTCCGGCGGCCGCTTCGCCCTCAACCTCGTCGGCGGTTGGAACGCCATCGAGCTGGACATGTTCGGCGTCGGCCTGCGCGAACACGAGGCCCGGTACAGCGAGCTCGAGGAATGGGTGCAGATCCTCACAAAACTGTGGACCGAGAGCACCGAGTTCGACTTCAAGGGTGAGTACTACGACGTCAAGGGCGGCCTTTCCCGGCCGCAGCCGGCGCAGAAGCCCCACCCGCCGATCATCAACGCCGGCGCGTCCCCCCGAGGCCTCGACTTCTCCACGACCTATGCCGACATCTGCTTCACCGTACCCAACGTCATCGGCATGGACGCCAGGGCCAAGGTCGCCGAATACAAGGACGCCGCCCGCGCCAAGGGTCGCGAGGTCCAGATCTGGACCTACTGCGCCGTCGTTCAGCGCGACTCGCGGGAGGAGGCTGAAGAATACCTCGAGTACTTCACCGGGCCGATGGCCGAGAACGAACTACTCGACGCATGGCAGGCGGCGTCCCTGGCATCCACCGACAGGCGCCACGTCCCGAGGGAGGCAATCCTCGCCATGCGGCAGCGCTTCGCCGCCGGATCCGGCGGCCCCATCCTCATCGGCACCGCCGCCGACATCGCCGACCAGATGGCGGAGATGAGCGAGATCGGCATCGACGGCATCCTGCTGACCTGGCCCGACTTCACCGACGGTGTCAGGCGTCTGGTCGCACCCGGCAGTGTGCTGACCGAGCTGGAGAAGCGCGGCCTGCGCGAGCCCTTCGAAGGAGTGCGGGCATGACCACCATGACGATCGACCCCCGCGAGTTCCGCGACGCGCTCAGCCACTTCCCCTCCGGCATCACGATCATCTCCGGGATCGAGGGCGACGAACCGGTCGGCTTCACCTGCCAGTCGTTCTACAGCGTCTCGGTGGATCCCCCGCTGGTCTCCTTCTCCGTCATGAAGACGTCGAGCAGCTACCCCCGTATCAGGCCCAGCGGACGTTTCTGCGTCAACGTCCTCACCCACAGCCAGCAGGCCCTCTCCAACCAGTTCGCCCGCAGCGGCTCCGACAAGTGGGCCGGCGTCCGATGGCATCCCAGCCAGCTCGGCAACCCCGTGATCACCGGCACCGTCATGTGGCTGGACTGCGTTGCCTGGGCCGAGCACGACGTCGGCGACCACCTGATCGTCGTCGGGCAGGTCACCGAGATGAGCAATCCGGACTGGCACAAGGGGGACCCACTGCTGTTCTTCCGAGGTGCCTACCACAAGCTCCAGCACTGAGCCCCGCCGCGCCCGACCGAGGGGAACTCCCATGAAGGCCGTTGCCGTCGTCGGCAACCCCAGACCGGCGTCGCGGACCGCCGACGCCGCCCAGATCCTCGCCCGCGCGCTGGGCTCGGAGTCGGTCGAGCTCATCGAGCTCGCCGAGCTCGGAGCAGGCCTGCTCGGCTGGGGCGACCCCGCCGTCGCCGAGGCCAGGCAGAAGGTCAGGGACGCCGACCTGGCCGTCATCGCCTCACCAACGTTCAAGGCAACCTACAGCG
Organism: Frankia canadensis; assembly: GCF_900197875.1. Taxonomy (GTDB): domain Bacteria; phylum Actinomycetota; class Actinomycetes; order Frankiales; family Frankiaceae; genus Frankia; species Frankia canadensis. Next base: position 20,089 of record NZ_FZMO01000179.1, read on the forward strand.
GGCTGCTCAAACTCTTCCTCGACCAGTTCGAGGGGCAGTCCGGCATGGCCGGTCTCACGGTCATACCGCTGATGCTCGGCGCCGGCGAGGCGCATGCCCTGGCGCCAGACCTGCTGCTCAAGCCGGTACTTGTCGAGCTCGGAGCGACGTGCCCGACAGCGGGGCTCTACCTCCTCGACAGCGACTACGCCGAAGGCGCCCGACTCCAGGGCTGGCTGCAGCAGTGGGCCGCGGTCGCACGTCGCTCGGCGGAGGCGCGGGAATCCCCGAGCTGATCGGCGATGCGGGCGGGGCGCCGCACGAGCGATCCGGCCTAGTGTCCTGAGTCTTTAGTTCCTATGTAGATCGTATACTGGGCATCCTCGCCACCTACTGCGAACAAATTAACGACTCAGGACACTAGCTAGGTGAAGCGGTCCGCGATCAAGACCGGTGACCCGCGAGTAGGCCGGAGATGGGGATCGCCGTGTCACCTCGCGGGGGGTGGCACTGACGCGTTGGCAAGGCCAGACTTCGCTGTGCTCGGCGATGGCGACCTGACCTGCTCCCGCCGCCCGCGGAAGCGAGATGACGCGGTCGGGCGTCGTCCTGTAGCTCGATGGTGCCTGGATGAAGTCAACTTGTGATGACTGGACGGTTTCTGTCACACCCTGCGTTCATTCTGTGGCGTGGAGGTGGTAGCGGATGTCGTCGTTGGTAGGAGAGCTCCGCGATACGAATAGCCCAGTCACGCGGTACTTGCGGGAGGCGTTCCCTCATCACAAGCCGATCCAGGCCGCGTATCGGGCGCGAGCTGGGACGGTCCGGCTGGTTCCGCCTGCCGGGGTGGCGGGCGGAACGCAGGGCGCGGCCATTGACTGGTGGCTGCGGTTCCTGGTCGACCCGGAGCCGTCGCTGGACCTGGCGGTGTGGAGCTGTCTGAGGGCCGGGCCGGCTGGGTGGGCGCGGGCCGGGATGCAGATGCTGTACGCGTTGGGCGGGGTCGACGACAGCCTCACGCTGCACGCGGTCGACCCGGAGGTGTGGCGGGACCGTCCCGACCGGTGGATGGCGCGGCTCTGCTACGCGCTCGCCCTGCTCGTCGAACCACTGCGCAATCCGGCCGCGCTGCTCGGCTCACGGCTGATGCAGCTCGACGAGGATGCGGGCCCGCGGGAGCTGGCGGCGCTGGCCACCGCGGACGAGGTCGCCGACCTGATCGCCATGCGAGACCTGGCCAGCGAGACTCTGCTTCCCGCGCTGGCGGGCAAGCCCGCCGAGTCCGGCCCAAACGTTCGCTGGCAGCGAGGATCTCCACGCCGACGCCGACCTGATCGTCGAGGGTCTGTTGCTGGACGTCAAGGCGAGTCAGGGTGGCAGCCCCCGCAAGGTGCGTGGATGCTGTACGTGCCCCCGGCAGGATTCGAACCTGCGCACCCGCCTCCGGAGGGCGGTGCTCTATCCCCTGAGCTACGGGGGCTCTGGGGCAACGCGGCTTACGTTACCAGGCGGGAACGGCGGATCGCGCGCCCGGGTGCGCCGTAAGCTTCCGGATGTGTACCCCGCCGCCCCCCGGGTCCTCGTCGTCGACGACGACGCGGTGATCCGTCAGCTCGTGGTCGTCAACCTGGAGCTGGAAGGCTTCGAGGTCCATACCGCGGTCGACGGCGTCGACGCGCTCGAGATGGTGCGGGAGGTGCGTCCGCAGGTGATCACCCTCGACATCATGATGCCGAGGATGGACGGCTGGGACGTGGCCACCGCCCTGCGAGAGGACCCGTCGACCGTCGACATCAGGCTGATCATGCTGACGGCCCGCGCGCAGGAGGCGGACGTCAAGCGTGGTTCGCGCATCGGTGTGGACTACTACCTGACGAAGCCGTTCGACCCGGACGAGCTCATCACCGTTGTCCACAAGCTGGCGGCCGGCCAGCCGGCCTGATCTCGCTCGCCTCACCGGCCCGAAACCGCAGGTAAGCCGTCCGCACCCCGGTCGTCGGGTGGGACGGCACCGACGCGGCCACAGGGTGGCGCCTCGGCGCCCGGACTGGGTACGCCATCGCGCCGATAGCATCACGACATGACCCCCGCCGATCTCGCCGATGCCATCGTGGCGGCCGTGGGCCGCGCGGTCGCCGACGGCGACCTGGACGTGACTGTGCCGACCACCGTCACGGTCGAGCGTCCGAAGAACCCGGAGCACGGGGACTACGCGTCGCCCGTCGCGCTGCAGCTCGCCAAGGCCGCCCGCCGACCGCCGCGGGCCGTCGCCGAGCTGCTGGCCGCCCGGCTGGCGGCGCATGCGGAGATCGCGCGGGTCGACATCGCGGGCCCGGGGTTCCTGAACATCACGCTGGCCGGCTCGGCGCTGGGGGAGATCGCCCGCCGGGTGCTGGCCGCGGGGGCGACCTACGGCCACGCCGCCAAGCCGCGGGACACGCGGATCAACCTGGAGTTCGTCAGCGCGAACCCGACCGGGCCGGTGACGCTCGCGTCGGCCCGCTGGGCGGCGGTCGGGGACGCGCTGGCCCGGATCCTGACCGCGGCCGGTTTCGCGGTGGGCGGCGAGTACTACGTGAACGACGCCGGTGTGCAGGTCGCGCGGTTCGGCGCGTCGGTGCTGGCGGCGGCCGCGGGCCGGGAGATCCCGGCGGAGGGCTACCACGGCGCGTACGTCGCCGAGATCGCCGCCGCCGTGCAGGCGGCCCGGCCGGACCTGCTCGACCTGCCCGAGAACGAGGCGTTGGCGATCGCCAGCTCCGAGGGGCTGTCGCTGATGCTCACCGAGATCCGCTCGACCCTGGAGGGATTCGGCGTCCACTTCGACACGTGGGCTTCCGAGAAGGCGCTGCATGACGCCGGTGCGCTGGCGGCGGCCGTCGACGATCTGCGCGCCCAGGGGCACGTCTTCGACGCGGACGGCGCCGTGTGGCTGCGCACCACCGACTTCGGTGACGACAAGGACCGCGCGCTGGTGAAGAGCGACGGCGCGCCGACCTACTTCTGTGCCGACGCCGCCTACTACCGCGACAAGCGGGGCCGCGGGTTCGACCAGCTCATCTACCTGCTCGGCGCGGACCACCACGGCTACGTCGCCCGGCTGAAGGCGATCGCCGCCTGCTTCGGCGACGATCCGGCGACGCACCTGGACGTCATCATCGGTCAGCTCGTCACGCTGACCCGCGGTGGCGAGGCGGTGAAGATGTCGAAGCGGGCTGGCACGTTCCTGACGCTGCTCGACCTCGTCGACGCGGTCGGCGTGGACGCGGCGCGCTACTCGCTGGTCCGGTCGTCGCTCGACTCGCCCCTCGACCTCGACCTCGACCTCGTCACCCGGCAGACCAGCGACAACCCGGTGTTCTACGTCCAGTACGCGCACGCGCGGATCAGCTCGCTGCTACGCAACGCCGAGTCGCTCGGCCTCGCCGTCGCGGAGCCGCAGGCGGCGGATGTGGCGTTGCTCACCCATCCGCGCGAGGTCGACCTGCTGCGCGCCCTCGGCGAGTTCCCGCGCGTGGTCGAGACGGCGGCCACCCTGCGCGGTCCGCACCGGGTCGCCCGCTACCTGGAGGAACTGGCGGGCGTCTACCACCGGTTCTACGACGCCTGCCGGGTACTCCCGCAGGGGGACGAGCAGGCGGGGCCGCTCACCGACGCCCGGCTGCTGCTCGTCGCGGCCACCCGGGTGGTGCTCGCGAACGGGCTCGGCCTGCTCGGCGTCAGCGCGCCGGAACGGATGTGACGACGATGCGCCGGCAGCCGCGCGCGTACCCGTCGGCGGACCCACGGGTCGCCAGGCGGACGGCGGTCCAGGGGCGGACGGTGGCCTTCGGACAGACAGCGGCCTTCGGACAGACGATGGCGATCGGACAGGCAGGGTCAGGCGGACAGGTAGTGGCGAGATGAGCGAGACCGAGAACGTGGTGACGCGGGCCGTGCCGGCGGCGCTGGAGGACGACCTGTGGCCGGCGACGGCCCGACTCGACGACGACGGCGTGCTGCGGATCGGCGGGTTGCGCGCCGACGAGCTCGCCGCGGAGTTCGGCACGCCGGCGTTCGTCCTGGACGAGGCCGACTTCCGGGCCCGCTGCGCCGCCTGGCGCGCCGCCTTCGCCGACTGTGACGTCTACTACGCCGGCAAGGCCTTCCTGTGCCGCACGGTCGCCCGCTGGGTCGACGAGGAGGGCCTGAACCTCGACGTCTGCACCGGCGGCGAGCTCGCGGTGGCCCGATCGGTGGGCTTCCCGGCCGAGCGGCTGCTGTTCCACGGCAACAACAAGTCCGTCGCGGAGCTGCGCGCCGCGCTCGACTACGGCGTCGGGCGGATCGTCGTCGACTCGTTCGCCGAGATCGAGCGCCTGGCCGCCCTCGCCGCCGAGGCGGGCGTGCGCCAGCGGGTGCTGGTGCGGGTCACCCCGGGGGTGGAGGCGCACACCCACCACTACGTCTCCACCGGCCAGGAGGACCAGAAGTTCGGCTTCTCGCTGGCCGGCGGCGCGGCGGCCGAGGCGGTGGCCCAGGTGCTCGCGGCGCCGTCGCTGCACCTCGTCGGCCTGCACGCGCACATCGGCTCGCAGATCTTCGACACCGCCGGGTTCGGTCTCGCCGCGCATCGCATGGTCGGGCTGCTCGCCCGCCTGCGTGACGAGCACGGCCTCGAACTGCCCGAGCTCGACCTCGGCGGCGGCCTCGGCATCGCCTACACCAGCGAGGACGCCCCGCTCGACGTCGCCGACGTCGCCGAGCGGCTGACCGCGATCGTCGGCAAGGAGTGCGCCGTGGCGGGGCTCACCGTGCCACGCCTGGCCGTCGAGCCGGGCCGGGCGATCGTCGGCTCGACGACGGTGACGCTCTACGAGGTCGGCACCGTCAAGGAGCTGCCCGGCCTGCGCACCTTCGTCAGCGTCGACGGCGGGATGAGCGACAACATCCGCACCTCGCTGTACGACGCCCGGTACACCGCCCGCCTCGCCTCCCGGCCTGGCTCGCCCACCGCGCACGTGGTCACGCTCGTCGGCCGGCACTGCGAGTCCGGCGACGTCGTCGCGCACGACGTGCCCCTGCCGGACGACGTCCGCCCCGGGGACCTCGTCGCGGTGCCCGCCAGCGGCGCCTACCACCGGTCGATGGCCAGCAACTACAACCACGTCACCCGGCCGCCGGTGATCGCCGTGCGCGACGGCGCCGCCCGGGTGATCGTCCGCCGGGAGACCGAGGACGACCTGCTGCGCCTCGACGCGGACCCGACCGACCCGACCGATCCGGCTGGCCCGGCGGCCGGGACGAGCGCGGCGGCGGTGACCCGATGAACATCGCCCTGCTCGGCTGCGGCGTCGTCGGCAGCGAGATCGTGCGGCTGCTGCGGGCACACGCCGAGGACTACGCGGCGCGGGTCGGTGAGCCGCTGCGCCTGGTCGGGATCGCGGTGCGCCGCCCCGAGCGGGTCCGCGACCTCGACGTCGACCCGGCCCTGTTCACCACCGACGCCGCCGCCCTCGTCGCCCGCGACGACGTCGACCTCGTCATCGAGGTCGTCGGCGGGATCGAGCCGGCGCGCGACTGGCTGCTGTCCGCGCTGCGGGCCGGTAAACCGGTGGTCACCGCGAACAAGGCGCTGCTCGCCTCGGACGGCGCCACCCTGCACGACGCCGCCGCCGAGGCCGGCACCGACCTGTACTACGAGGCCGCCGTCGCCGGGGCGATCCCGCTGGTCCGCCCGCTGCGGGAGAGCCTCGCCGGCGATCGGGTCCGCCGGGTGCTCGGCATCGTCAACGGCACCACCAACTTCGTGCTGACCCGCATGGACGAGACCGGCGCGTCGTTCGGGGAGGCGCTCGCCGAGGCCGGCGTGCTCGGCTACGCCGAGGCCGACCCGTCCGCCGACATCGACGGCTACGACGCCGCCGCGAAGGCCGCGATCATGGCCCAGCTGGCCTTCCACTCCCGGGTCACGATCGACGACGTCTACCGGGTCGGCATCGGCGACGTCACCGCCGCCGACATCGCCAGCGCCCGCGAGCTCGGCTGCGTCGTGAAGGCGCTGGCCGTCGCCGAGCGTTCCGACGAGACCGAGGGGATCAGCGTCCGGGTCTACCCGGCGATGATCCCGCGCACGCATCCGCTGGCCGGGGTGCGCGAGGCGTTCAACGCGGTGTTCGTCGAGGCGGAGGCCGCCGGCCAGCTGATGTTCTACGGCCAGGGGGCCGGCGGCGCGCCGACCGCCTCCGCGGTGCTCGGCGACGTGGTCGCCGTGGCCCGCAACCGCATCGCCGGGCGGCGCGGCCCGGGTGAGTCGTCCTACGCGGCCCTGCCCGTGCTCCCGATGGGCCGTACCGTGACGAAGTATCACGTGAATCTCGACGTCACGGACAAGACCGGCGTGCTCGCGGCGGTCGCCGGGGCGTTCGCACGTCACGATGTGTCCATCAGGAGCGTCCGCCAGGACGGCCGCGGCGACGACGCGAGCCTCGTTCTGGTCACGCATGCCGCGCGGGACGCGGCACTGTCCGCCACGGTCGAGGAGCTACGCGGCCTCGACGGGGTACGGGCGGTGTCCGGAGTGCTGCGGGTCGAGGGAGGTGAGCCGTGATGTCGACATCCACGTCGATCGCGGAGTCCACGTCGGTCACCGGATCCACACCGGTCACGGGATCCACGCCGGCTGGGTCGGCGGCCGGGTCCGCACAGCGGTCGCACCGGCCGTGGCGGGGCATCATCGAGGAGTACCGCGACCGGCTTCCGGTCGACGACAGCACCCCCGTCATCACGCTTCGTGAGGGCGGCACGCCGCTGCTGCCGGCGGCACACCTCTCCGAGCTGACCGGGTGTGAGGTTCATCTCAAGGTCGAGGGCGCCAACCCGACCGGGTCGTTCAAGGACCGCGGGATGACGGTGGCGATCAGCCGAGCCGTCGGCGCCGGCTCGCAGGCGGTGATCTGCGCGTCCACCGGCAACACGTCGGCCTCCGCCGCCGCCTACGCGGCCCGCGCCGGCATCACCTGCGCCGTGCTCGTCCCCAGCGGCAAGATCGCGCTCGGCAAGCTGGCCCAGGCGCTCGTGCACGGCGCGCGGCTGCTGCAGCTCGACGGCTCGTTCGACGACTGCCTGCGGGTCGCCCGCGAGCTCGCCGACACCTCGCCGGTCACCCTGGTGAACTCGGTGAACCCGTTCCGCCTGGAGGGCCAGAAGACGGCGTCCTTCGAGATCGTCGAGGCACTCGGGCAGGCACCCGACGTGCACTGCCTGCCCGTCGGCAACGCCGGCAACATCACCGCCTACTGGCGCGGCTACACCGAGGAGCACGACCGCCTCGGCTCCGGCCGGCCGCGGATGTGCGGGTTCCAGGCCGCCGGCGCCGCGCCGATCGTGCGCGGCGAGGTGGTCACCGCCCCACAGACGATCGCCACCGCCATCCGGATCGGCAACCCGGCCTCCTGGGACCTCGCCGTCGACGCGCGCGACTCCTCCGGCGGCCTCATCGACGCCGTCAACGACCGGCAGATCCTCGCCGCCTACCGCCTGCTGGCCCACCGCGAGGGCGTCTTCGTCGAGCCGTCGAGCGCGGCCAGCATCGCCGGCCTGCTGATGGCTCGGGCCGACGGGCGCATCGAGGCCGGTTCTCGGGTGGTCTGCACGGTCACCGGCAACGGCCTGAAGGACCCCGACTGGGCGATCAGCGGCGCGGCGAAGCCGGAGACGATCCGTCCCACCGTGGCGGGCGCCGCCGAGGCGCTCGGCCTGACCACCTCGTGACCCGAGCCGTCGAGGCGGGGCCGGCCGTCGAGATGGGACCGGCCGTCGAGATGGGGCTGGCCGTCGAGATGGGGCGGCGGGTGCGGGTACGGGTGCCGGCGACCAGCGCGAACCTGGGCCCCGGTTTCGACTCCTTCGGCCTGGCCCTCGCCCTGCACGACGAGGTCGAGGTGACCGTCACCGCCTCCGGCCTGAGCGTGGACGCGACCGGCGCCGACGAGGTCGCCCAGGACGAGACGCATCTGGTCGTCCGGGCGATTCGGGCGACATTCGACCTGCTTGGGCGCCCGCAGCCGGGCCTCGCCCTGCGTTGCGCCAACCGGATCCCGCACGGGCGGGGCCTCGGCTCCTCCGCCGCGGCGATCGTGGCCGGCGTCGTCGCCGGTGCCGCCCTGACCCACGACGATCTCGGGCCCGGATTCGAGTCCGCGTCCCGTGCCGCGCCGGGCACCGGCGACGCGGGCACCGGCGCCGGCGGTCGCGACGGCGACGCGGCCGGCGAGGCCGTGGAGGCCGCGGTCGGTTCCCGGGGCGAGAGCGACTGGATGCTGCGCCTGGCGGGCGAGATCGAAGGGCATCCGGACAACGTCGCGGCCGCACTCGAGGGCGGATTCACCGTCGCCTGGCAGGACCCGGACGGGGCACGCTGCCTGCGGGTGGAGCCTTTCGACGGGCTGCGGCCGGTGGTGTTCGTGCCGACCGTGCGACAGTCGACGCGGGAGTCGCGCGGCGCGCTGCCGGAGCGGATCGGCCTGCCCGACGCCGCCCACACCCTCGGCCGGGCGGCGCTGCTGGCGCTCGCGCTGTCCGCCGCCGAGCCCGCCGGGGCCTCGCGGCGGGCGGAGCTCCTGCTGCGCGCCACCGAGGACAGGCTGCACCAGCCCTACCGGCTGCCCGCCGTGCCCGGCACGGCCGAACTGGTCGCCGGCCTGCGGGCGCTGGGGATCCCGGCGACACTGTCGGGCTCCGGACCGTCGGTGCTCGCCCTCGCGGTGAGCGGGCAGCAGGCGGCGACGGCGGTGGGGGCGGCCGGGGCCGACTTCTCGGTCGCGCCGTTGACGGTCGACCGCGTCGGCGCGCGGATCACCCGGTTTGCCGCCGTTATGTAACGGGGTGACTCGAAAGGGTGACCATCCGGGTCTGGCGGCGCTCGGCGGGGCCGCCGTTCGCCCGTGCGTGTCACTTCGGGAAGTCCTGGCGTCGCAAGGTTGTTGCCGAGGTGTCCCCAGCTGGATAGTCTGGTGACTGCACCCGCTGCCACCGCGGCGCGTGCTCGCTCCCGCAGTGCCGCTCTGGCCTCGCCAGATGGGCCGTGGTTCGGGACTCCGGTGTTTCGGCGTCGTCGTCGTCGCCTCGGCTCCACACCGGCACACCTGAGCGGGATCGGCGAGTTCGCTCGCGGCAGTCGGCCGCTGGCGCCGTAGACGGGCGCGACTTTCGCCCATCCGGTGCTGTACATCCCTTCACCCGGCATCTGTGCAGGCGAAGAAGGTCCACACGCTACGCCCGGCTCGTCTGTCGAGCCAGTTCCTTCAGGGAAGGAAAACCTTGAGCGACACCACCAACGTGCTGCCCCAGAGCGCACGTGAGTCTGCGGCGCCTGCGACGCCTGCATCGCCCCACGAGAGCGGGCCGGCGGCCGCCACCTCGTCCGCAGACACGATCACCTCCGCGCCCGCGGTCGACAACGGCTCCGCGCGGAGCACCCGCGGATCCCGCGCAGCCGCTGACGCGGCCGCCGCGACCGCGACCCGGCGGCGCCGGCAGGGCACCGGCCTGTCCGCGATGCTGCTGCCCGAGCTGCAGGCGATGGCCCAGTCCATGGGCATCCAGGGGGTGGGGCGACTGCGCAAGGGACAGCTCATCGCCGCCATCCAGAACCTCCAGAACGAGGCCACCGGCGGCGCGGTGGCGCCGGCCGGCGATGGGGCGTCCGGGGCGATTCCCGCGCCCGTCGAGGTATCCGCCGCCGCGCACGCCCGCCCGGGCGGCGACGAGGCGGCCCCCGCCGGCACCTCGCCGGCGTCCGGCGCGTCCGCGGGCGGGACCCCGCGCACGCGGACCCGTCGCGGCGCCTCCCGCGGGGTGGCGAGCCCGGCCGCCGAGCAGCAGACCCTGCCCGACGGCGGCGGCGACACGATCGTCGAGACCCGCCCGGAGCCCGCCGCGGTGACGCCGCCGGCGCAGGCGACCGCCGCCACGACCCAGCAGGCGGCCGCCTCCGCCCAGGCCACCGCCGCCCCCGCGCAGTCCGCGCCCGCCGCTGGTCGGCAGGGCGAGACCGCCCCGCGCGGCCGCGAGGACCGTCGTGACCGGTCCGCGGAGAACGGCCGCGCCGCCGAGAACCGTTCCGGTGACGGCGGCCGCTCGAGCGGCGACGGCGGGGAGCGCGCCGGCAACGACCGGCAGGGCAACGACCGGCAGAACGGAGACCGCCGCTCCGGTGGGGACCGTTCCGACCGGCAGTCCGGCGATCGCTCAGGGCGGTCGGACCGCTCCGACAGGCCGGACCGTTCAGACAGGCCGGACCGTTCAGACCGCTCCGACAGGCCGGACCGCTCCGACCGCTCCGACCGTTCGCAGAACGACCGTTCCGACCAGGGCGGCCGTTCCGACCAGGGCGGCCGTTCCGACCAGGGCGGCCGTTCCGACCAGGGCGGCGACGACGATTTCGGCGGGCGCAGCCGCCGGGGCAGGTTCCGCGAGCGTGGGCGCAGCCGCGGCCGCAGTGGCCAGGCCGGGCCGGCGGAGAACGAGCCGGTGCTGCGCGAGGACGACGTCCTGGTGCCCGTCGCCGGCATCCTCGACGTCCTCGACAACTACGCCTTCGTCCGGACCAGCGGGTACCTGACCGGCCCGACAGACGTCTACGTCAGCCTCGCTCAGGTCCGCCGCAACGGCCTGCGCCGCGGCGACGCCATCACCGGTGTCGTGCGCGCCCCGCAGGAGGGCGAGCAGCGCCGGGACAAGTACAACGCGCTGGTCCGCCTGGACACCATCAACGGGATGGAGCCCGACGAGGCGCGCGGGCGGCCCGAGTTCACCAAGCTGACCCCGCTCTACCCGCAGGACCGGCTGCGCCTGGAGACCGAGCCGCACCTGCTGACCACCCGGGTCATCGACCTGGTCATGCCGGTCGGCAAGGGCCAGCGCGCCCTCATCGTCAGCCCGCCGAAGGCTGGCAAGACGATGGTGCTCCAGGCGATCGCCAACGCGATCACGACGAACAACCCGGAAGTCCACCTCATGGTCGTCCTCGTCGACGAGCGGCCCGAGGAGGTCACCGACATGCAGCGGTCGGTGAAGGGCGAGGTCATCGCCTCGACCTTCGACCGCCCGCCGGCCGACCACACCAACGTCGCCGAGCTGTCCATCGAGCGGGCCAAGCGCCTGGTCGAGCTGGGCCACGACGTCGTCGTCCTGCTCGACTCGATCACCCGGCTGGGCCGCGCCTACAACCTGGCCGCCCCGGCGTCCGGGCGCATCCTGTCCGGTGGTGTCGACTCGACCGCGCTGTACCCGCCGAAGCGGTTCCTCGGCGCCGCGCGCAACATCGAGAACGGCGGGTCGCTGACCATCATCGCGACCGCGCTCGTCGAGACCGGGTCGACGATGGACACGGTCATCTTCGAGGAGTTCAAGGGCACGGGAAACGCCGAGCTCAAGCTCGACCGCAAGATCGCCGACAAGCGCATCTTCCCCGCGGTCGACGTGGACGCCTCGAGCACCCGCAAGGAGGAGATCCTCCTCGCGCCCGACGAGCTCGCGATCATGCACAAGCTGCGCCGGGTGCTGCACACCCGCGAGAACCAGCAGGCACTGGAGCTCCTGCTCGACCGGCTCAAGTCGACCCGGACGAACTACGAGTTCCTCATGCAGATCGCCAAGACCGCCCCGCCGCAGGATTAGGTTGGCCCCGGATCTGGTTCTGGCAGACTGAGAGCACAGGACGGCTCCGGTTCACGCCCTCCACCCCTGGACGGCGACCCGGCGGCCACATCGGAAGAGGGACCATGAAGGCTGACATCCACCCGACGTACCACGAGACGACCGTGAACTGTACCTGCGGGAGCACGTTCACCACCCGCAGCACCAAGGACAACGCGGTCATCAACGCCGAGGTCTGCTCGCAGTGCCACCCGTTCTACACGGGCAAGCAGAAGATCCTCGACGTCGGCGGACGGGTCGAGAAGTTCGAGCGCCGGTTCGGCCGGCGGCGCCCCGGCGAGAAGGTCGGCGGCGCGAAGTAACGCGGCCACGGCGCCCGTCCGGACTCCGGGCGGGCGCCGTTTGCGTCCCGAGGCGGCGACGGCCGTCCCGCCTCCCCTGGCTCCCGGGAGCCGCCGCCGTGTCCCGGGACCGTGACGTGCGAAGAGGAACCACCATGACGTCCCCGCTCGCCGGCCTTGTCGCGGAGCACGCCGAGATCGAGGGGCAGCTCGCCGACCCGGCGGTGCACAACGATCCGGCCCGGGCCCGCACCCTCAGCCGCCGCTACGCGCAGCTCGCCCCGGTCGTCGACCTGGCCCACGAGCTCGACCGCGTGGCCGGCGACCTCGACGCCGCCCGCGAGCTCGCGGCGCAGGACGCGTCGTTCCGCGACGAGGCCGCGGAGCTCGACGCCGAGCTCGCCCGCCTCAACGACCGGGTGCGCGCCTATCTCGTCCCGGTCGACCCGGACGACGCCCGCGACGCGATCCTCGAGGTCAAGGCCGGCGCGGGCGGCGAGGAGTCGGCCCTGTTCGCCGGCGACCTGCTGCGGATGTACCTGCGCTACGCGGAGCGGCGCGGCTGGAAGACCGAGATCCTCGACGCGAACCCGTCCGACCTGGGCGGATACCGCGATGTCAGCGTGGCGGTGAAGTCGCGCGGTGCCGCGTCCGGCGACGGCGTCTACGGCCGGCTGCGCTTCGAGGGCGGTGTGCACCGGGTCCAGCGGGTGCCGGTCACCGAGTCGGCCGGGCGCATCCACACCTCGGCCGCCGGCGTGCTGGTGCTGCCCGAGGCCGAGGACGTCGACGTCGAGATCGACCCGAACGACCTGCGCGTCGACGTGTTCCGCTCGTCGGGCCCGGGCGGGCAGAGCGTCAACACCACCGACTCCGCCGTGCGCATCACGCACCTGCCGACCGGCGTCGTCGTGTCCTGCCAGAACGAGAAGAGCCAGCTGCAGAACAAGGAGTCGGCGCTGCGGATCCTGCGGGCCCGGCTGCTCAGCGCCGCGCGGGAGCGGGCCGAGTCCGAGGCGTCGCAGGCCAGGGCCAGCCAGGTGCGCACAGTCGACCGCTCCGAGCGCGTCCGCACCTACAACTTCGCCGAGAACCGGATCGCCGACCACCGGGTCGGCTACAAGGCGCACAACCTCGACCAGGTCCTCGACGGCGAGCTCGACGAGGTCCTCGACGCCCTCGCCGCCGCCGACCTGGAAGCCCGCCTCAACGACCAGTCCTCGTGACCGGACCCGCGAGCGCGAACCCGGCGCGCCCCGCGGCCGCCGGGGCGGGGCCTGGCGGCCGCGGCTGGTTCGGGGACCATCCCGACGGGCCCAGGCCCAGGCCCATCTGGCCTGTCCGGGCTGCTGGCCGACGCGACGCGCCGGCTGGAGGCCGCCGGCGTGGCGAGCCCGCGGGCGGATGCCGAGCAGCTCGCCGCGTTCGTCCTGGGGGTCGGGCGGGCCCGGCTGCTTCTCGTCGACGCGATGCCCGCGCCCGCCGCGGAGCGCTTCGCCGCCCTGGTGCGCCGCCGGGCGGCCCGCGAGCCGCTGCAGCACCTCACCGGCGTCGTCGGTTTCCGCTACCTGGATCTGGCGGTCGGCCCCGGCGTGTTCGTACCCCGGCCCGAGACGGAGTCGGTCGTCGGCTGGGCCATCGACGCCCTGCGCCGGGCGCCGGCCGGGCCCGGCGGCCGCGCCGCGGCCCGCGCCGACGGCCCGACCTGTGTCGATCTGTGCTCCGGCTCCGGGGCGATCGCGCTGGCGCTGGCGACCGAGGTGCCCGGCGCCCGAGTACACGCCGTCGAGGTCGACCCGGCGGCGCTGCGCTGGCTGCGCCGCAACGTGGCGGCGACCCTCGACGGGCCGCCCGTCGGGAGCGCTCTCGGGCGGCACGGCGGGAGTGCGGCAGGGCCGCCCGGCGGGAGCGCCGGCGAGGCGTGTGCCGGGTATGCCGGGGGATCCGTCGAGGTGCACGAGGCGGATGTGACCGGGCAGCCGCCGCCGTCGCTGGCCCGACTCGCCGGGGTGGTCGACCTGGTGGTCAGCAACCCGCCGTATCTTCCGGATGCGGACCGAAACGCGGTGGAGCCCGAGGTCGGCGAGCACGATCCCGCCCGGGCGCTGTGGGGCGGTGCGGACGGCCTCGACGTCGTGCGGGCCGTCGTCGCCCTCGCCGCACGGCTGCTGCGGCCCGGTGGCCTGCTCGTCGTCGAGCATGCGGACGGGCACGGCGGCACCGCGCCGGCGCTGCTGCGCGCCGACGGACGATGGGTGGACGTGGCCGACCACACCGACCTGGCCGGCCGGGACCGTTTCGTCACCGGCCGGCTGGCCGGGCCGCTCGACAGGAAGGACGGGTGATGCTCCGATTCGACTGCGTCGACGAGGCCGAGCGGGCCGCCGGGCTGGACGCGGCGGCCGCCGCGGTCAGCCGCGGCGGCCTGGTCGTGCTGCCCACCGACACCGTCTACGGCCTCGGCGCCGACGCCTTCGGCCGGGAGGCGGTGTCCTCGCTGCTGGCCGCCAAGGGCCGGGGCCGCTCCATGCCGGTGCCGGTGCTGATCGGCTCCTGGCGCACCCTCGAGGGCCTCATCGAACGGACGACCCCCCAGGTCCGTGACCTGATCCAGGCGTTCTGGCCAGGTGGGCTGACCCTGGTGGTCCGGCACGTCCCGTCGCTGCGCTGGGATCTGGGTGAGGGCCGGGGCACGGTCGCCGTGCGGATGCCGCTGCACCCGGTGGCGATCGAGCTGCTCGGGCGCACCGGGCCGATGGCCGTGTCCAGCGCGAACATCAGCGGCCAGCCGCCGGCGACCACGGCCGACGAGGCGATCGCCCAGCTCGGCGGCGCGGCCGAGGTCTACCTCGACGGCGGGGCCTGCGCCGACGCGGTGCCCTCGACCATCGTCGACTGCACCGGTGACGTCCCCGTCGTGGTCCGCGCGGGCGCCGTCGGCCTGGAGGCGCTGCGCGAGGTCCTCCCGCTCGTCCAGGAGCCAGCCGGCCGTTAGGCCGCGTCTCGAGTCGAGAGCTTCTTGTCGCCGTCGCCGCCTCTGTCGCGGCAGTTTGTGGCAGCGTTCTGTCACCTTCACCGCGGCCGCGCCAAAAACAAGTGGACAAACCGGACGCGACGCCATGGGTTTCTGGCACAGTGCCGCCTTCGCTCGCGGACTCTTCCCCTCTATGGGAAGTCGACCCCGTCCTCGGCGTTCTGGTCGGTACCCACCCCAGCGACGATCATGGGTTCGGGGCGTCGGGTCGCGGTGGGTGAGGCCGCGGGCCGTTGGACGCCGGGCGGAGAGGCCACCTGTGTCCCCATGAGAGTGCGGCGTCCGATTTGTCGCACCGGAAGGGGCTGGAAGGCTCGTGTCCCCTGCACGACGAGGAAACCTGCGTAACCCTCCGCGGCAACGGGGGCTGTCGCTAGCCGACCCGCGGCGGCGGCTCGCGCGCGGTCGCCGCCATGAGGACGGAAGCCGTCGGTCGGGCCGGGACGCGCGGGAGGAACCGTCCGTGTGCCGACGGCAGGGTTCCGCGCCCGATTCGTCCCGTCCGGAGGTGCGCAGAGTATTTTTCCCCTGCACCACTTCCAACGAGAGATCACGCTTCGAGGTAGGAGCGGACGCCCGGGGTCGAGTGGAGTGGCGGCGAGCGGGAGAGGAGCATTGGTCCGGATCGGGTGGCACGAGCGCAGGAGGTACCAACGCCATGAGCACCCCGTTCTGGGGCCCCGACTTCGACGAGCTGGCCGACACCGACCCGGAGATCGCCGGCGTGGTGCTCGACGAGCTCGCCCGGCTGCGGGGCGGTCTGCAGCTCATCGCGAGCGAGAACCTCACCTCGCCCGCGGTGCTCGCCGCACTCGGCTCCACACTGTCGAACAAGTACGCCGAGGGCTATCCCGGCCGGCGGTACTACGGCGGCTGCCAGGTGGTGGACCGGGCCGAGGAGCTCGGCATCGCCCGGGCGAAGGAGCTGTTCGGCGCCGAGCACGCGAACCTGCAGCCGCACTCCGGCGCGTCGGCGAACTTCGCCGTCTACGCCGCGCTGCTGACGCCGGGTGACACCGTCCTCGCGATGTCGCTGCCGCACGGCGGCCACCTCACCCACGGCAGCAGGGTGAGCTTCTCCGGGAAGTGGTTCAACGTCGTCGCCTACGGCGTGCGCGAGGACACCGAGCTCATCGACTATGACCAGGTCCGCGAGCTGGCCCGCCAGCACCGGCCCAAGATGATCATCTGTGGGGCGACGGCCTACCCGCGGCTGATCGACTTCGCCGCCTTCCGGTCGATCGCCGACGAGGTCGGCTCCTGGCTGGTGGTGGACGCCGCGCACTTCATCGGCCTGGTCGCCGGCGGGGCGATCCCGAGCCCGGTGCCCTACGCCGACGTCGTCAGCTTCACCACCCACAAGGTCCTGCGCGGTCCGCGCGGCGGGATGATCCTGTGCCGCGAGGAGCTGGCCGCCCGCATCGACAAGGCGGTGTTCCCGTTCAGCCAGGGCGGCCCGCTCATGCACGCGGTGGCGGCGAAGGCCGTCGCGCTGCGCGAAGCCGCCACCCCGGCCTACGCCCGGTACGCTCGGCAGGTAGTCGCCAACGCGCAGGTGCTGGCCGAGGGGCTCGCCGCCGAGGGCATCCGCCCGGTCGGCGGTGGCACCGACACCCACCTCGCCCTGCTCGACCTGCGCGAGCTCGGCGTGAGCGGGCGGGACGCGGAGGCCCGCTGCGACGCGGCCGGCATCACCCTGAACAAGAACGCGATCCCCTTCGACCCGCAGCCCCCCGCGATCTCCTCCGGGATCCGGGTCGGCACCCCGGCCGTGACCACCCAGGGCATGGGCGAGGGCGAGATGAAGGAGATCGCCACCCTGATCGGCCGGGCGGTGCGTGATCCCGCCGCCGGGCCGGAGATCGCCACGGCGGTCTCGTCGCTCGTCGCCCGGCACCCCGCCTACCCCCGGTAGGCATCCGCCCACGGCCGGCGGGACCGCCAGGTCCCGCGGGCCTCGGCGG
This sequence comes from Frankia canadensis, assembly GCF_900197875.1. GTDB lineage: Bacteria > Actinomycetota > Actinomycetes > Frankiales > Frankiaceae > Frankia > Frankia canadensis. The sequence continues at coordinate 37,047 of NZ_FZMO01000179.1, forward strand.
CGTCGGCGGTCCCTGTACGTCCTCGGTCCCTGTACGTCCTCGGTCCCAGCACATCCTCGGTCCCAGCACATCCTCCTCGGCGGTGGGAGATAACGGACGGTGCGCGAGTACCTGCTCGTCTTCGTGGTCTCGGCGGCGGTGACGTTCCTCGCGACGCCGCTGGCACGAACGTTCGCGCTGCGCATCGGCGCGGTCGCGGGCGTGCGCGCCCGGGACGTGCACGCCACCCCGACCCCACGGCTCGGGGGCCTGGCGATGCTCGCCGGCCTCTACGCGGGGCTCGAGGTGGCGGACCGGCTGCCGTTCCTGTCGGTCGTCTCCCAGGACTGGTCGGAGACCCGGGCGGTGCTCATCGCCGGCACGCTGATCTGCCTGCTCGGTATCGCCGACGACCGGTGGGAGCTGGACTCGCTGACGAAGCTCGCCGGCCAGTTCACCGCTTCCGGGATCATGGTGTTGCTCGGCGTCCAGTGGTCGTTCGCCATCAACCGGGACAGCGAGACCACGCTGAGCCTCGGGCCGGAGACAGCCGTCCCGCTGTCGATTCTCGCCACGGTCGTGATGATCAACGCGATGAACTTCATCGACGGCCTGGACGGGCTCGCGGCCGGGGTCGCGGCGATCGCGTCGCTCGCGACGTTCTACTTCGCCTATGAGATCGCGGTGATCGACGGGTTCTACCGGGCGTCGCCGGCGGCGCTGCTCGCCGCGGTCACCGCGGGGGTGTGCATCGGCTTCCTGCCGCACAACTTCAATCCGGCGCGCCTGTTCATGGGGGACTCGGGCTCGATGCTCATCGGGCTGCTGTCCGCCGCCTCGATGATCTCCGTCACCGGCCAGGTGGCCTACGGAGGTTACGCTGGACCCTCGCGGTCGTATCCGTCGCTGATCCCGCTGGCGATCCCGCTGGCCGTCCTCGCGGTTCCCTTCCTGGATCTCGGGCTCGCGGTCGTGCGGCGGACGCGGGCGGGACGGTCGCCGTTCGCGGCCGACAAGATGCATCTCCACCACCGCATGCTGGAGATCGGCAACTCGCACGTGAGGGCGGTTCTGTTCATGTACTTCTGGGCGGCTCTCGTCGGTTTCGGCGGGGTCGCGGCGTCATTCTCCGCGTCCCCGCTGCCGATTCTCGTCGCCACCGTCGGGGTGGGTCTCGCGGCCCTGCTGGCGCTGCTGGTCCGCACGCAGAAGTCGGTGCGGGCATGATCGTGCCCGCGGCCCGGGTGATCCGGCTCGGGCTGCTGCTCACCGTCGCGCTCGCGGTTCCCGCGCTGGCGGTCGCCGTCGGGCTGCGCGGCGGGAAGGGCGTGCTCAGCGCCGGGCTGGGGATCGTGATCGTGGTGGCGTTCTTCACCATCAGCAAGCTGGCCGTCGGCGCGGTCGCCCGGCGGGCGCCGCACCACCTGCTGGCGGCGGCGCTCGGCACCTACGCGGTGAAGATCGTGCTGCTGGGCGCGCTGCTGGTGGCGATCCAGGACAGCTCGGCCCTCGACCTGCCGGCCTTCGCCTGGTCGATCTTCGGCGGCGTCTTCGTCTGGATGGGCGCGGAGCTGTGGGTCGCGACCCACACCAGGGTGCCGTTCTACGACCCCGAACGCCCAGGGGCGTGGGATCCGGCCCGCCGGCCCCCGGCCCGATGAGCCCCGGCGGCGACCGGCCCCCGGCGAAGGACGACCGGCCCGCGCCGCGGCTGGCCAGGCGCAAAGGTGTCGGCCGGGAGGGCGGACGCCCGGCGGTGCGCCAGCCCGGTACCCGGCAGGGGGAGCAGCACCCGGGCGAGGCGTGGAACATCTTCGGAACCCTCATCGCCGGGATGGCGTTCTGGGGGTTGGTGGGTTTCGGCCTGGATCGGTTGTGCGGCTTTCGGGCGCTGTTCCTGCCCATTGGTCTGGGGCTCGGCATCGCCCTGTCGATGTATCTGGTGATCTACCGGCTGACCCGGCGATAGCCCGGTCGATTCAGGGTCGTTCGTCCCGCCCGTCGGCGCGGGCGGTTGTGTTCGCCGCGGTCGTTCCCGGCGGGTTGCGCCGATGGTCCCGGCGGAGATGTTCCGAATGGACTGGGTTGTTCCCACCCGCTGGACCTGGCTCGCGCGCCCTTCCGGCTGTTCGATGGGTTGCGGCCGGTCCGATTCATCCCGATTGTCCCGGTCACCGGGGCAATCGCGATGACGCCCGCCTCGCCCTGTCGTTCGGATTCGTCATGACCTCCCAGGTCATCGACGGCGCGGACGGCATCGGCGAGAGTGGGCACAGGCAACAGCGGCGGCGGCGGGCGGGGAGCGGCGCGACGGCCGCACCCCGTGCGCATCCGGGCACCGGGTCGACCGGGGTCGGGAAGGCAGCCGCCGACCTGAACTTGACGTCATAAGGTGGTCACGCAGTGTGGAAACACCATCAACGGAGCGAAACCCGCGGACAACGCGCGCATGAACCACGATGAACCTCGAAGCGAGTTGGTGCCTGTGGCGCGCCGGTGTGGATAGTATCGCGGGCAACAGGACGTCGGCCTGCCGACACCCATCAGGGGTTGGGCTTGTCGGGCCGTCCTTCGTAGCGCTGCCACCGGTTGGCGACAGGTCGTTCTTCGGTGTGGGCGTGTCGTGCGAACCCGGTAGGGTGGGGGCAATCTGCCGCCAGCACGGCAAGCTCGCTCAGCCGTGGGTGCCTAACCTATGTGATCATGGAGGTGTTGGTCGTGCCAGTCCTCGCTGATGAGGGCTTCCAGGGCCCCACGAAGGAGGTCTTCCAGACCCCGCACTGGTTTGACGTCGAGGTCGGCTCGGCCCACTTCTACCTCAACAAGGCCACTGGTCTCACGCTCTTCGCCGCCCTGTTCGTCGGTGTGATCTTCTGGCTGGGCTTCCGTCAAGCTAGAATCATACCCCGCGGTCTCCAGAACCTGTGCGAGTCGGTGTACGACTTCGTGGATCTGCAGATCGCCCGCGGCGTCATCGGGGAGAAGGGCGCGCGGTACACGCCGTACCTGCTGATCCTTTTCAGCTTCGTGCTGGTCTGCAACGTCCTCGCGGTGATCCCGGCGGCCCAGTTCCCGGCGACCTCGCGCATCGCGGTGCCGATGGTCCTCGCGGTGATCACCTGGGTGATGTTCAACTACGCCGGCATCAGGGCCAACGGCGCCGGCGCGTACTTCAAGGAGCTGATCGACCCGGCACCGACGGCGCCGTTCGCCATCCGGCTGCTGCTGGCCCCGATCGAGATCCTGTCGACGCTGATCGTGCGGCCCTTCACGCTGGCGATCCGGTTGTTCGCGAACATGTTCGCCGGTCACCTCCTGCTGCTGGTCTTCTCGCTGGGCGCGGACTACCTGCTGCCCAAGCCGCCGTTTGTCTTCGGTGTCGCGTCGCTGCTCGTGGCGATCATCCTCACGGCGTTCGAGCTCGTCATCGATGTTCTCCAGGCGTACATCATCACCATCCTGACCGCCGCCTACATCGGCGGAGCGATGGCGCACGGAGGAGAGCACGAGGTAGCTCCGTCCGAGGATCTCGCCGAGCACGCCCCGACAGGCGTGCCGGTCGCGGCCCACGCCTAGTTTCCCGCCACTCCCCAAGAGCACCGGCGAGCCCGGTGCCCGACTGAAGAGGAAAGCACCGTGCCCGACCCCACCCTCATCCTCGCCGCCAAGGACTCCGTCTCCGGGAGCCTCGGGGCCGTGGCCTACGGCCTCGCGGCCATCGGCCCCGGCATCGGTATCGGCCTCATCTTCGGTCTCGGCGTGCAGGCGATCGCCCGTCAGCCCGAGGCGGAGCAGGTCGCCTTCCGGTACATGCTGATCGGGTTCGCGCTCGCCGAGGCCCTCGCGCTCATCGGCTTCGTCGTTCCCTTCGTCTTCCCGTAAACCGCGGAGGGGACCATGAGCGCGACAGCCAGCATTCTTCTCGCCGCGAGCGAGAGCGGCGGACACGACGAGAACGTCCTGATCCCGCCGCTGAGCGAACTGATCATTGGCACCGTGGCGTTCGGTCTGCTCGTGGCCTTCTTCTTCTGGAAGGTCCGGCCGCAGATCAGCCGGGTCTACGCCGAGCGCACCGACCGCATCGAGGGCGGGCTCGCCCGCGCCGAGGCGGCACAGAACGAGGCCCAGGCCCTGCTCGAGCAGTACCGCGCGCAGCTGGCCGACGCCCGGGCCGAGGCGGGGCGCATCCGCGAGGAGGCGCACTCCGAGGGCCGGCAGATCGTCGAGGAGCTGCGGGCGACCGCGGCCCGCGAGGTCGCCGAGCTGAAGGACCGCGCCGACGCGCAGCTCGCGGCCGACCGCGCCCAGATCGTGGCGCAGATCCGCCGTGAGGTCGGCGATCTCGCGATCGACCTGGCCTCGAAGATCGTCGGATACCAGGTGGAGAGCAGCGCCACCCAGTCCAGGCTCGTCGAGGACTTCATCGCCGCGCTGGACAACTCGGCCGAGGGCGCGGGCAGCGCTCCCGCGCCGGTGGGTCCGGGAGGCTGACGGTGGAGGGAGCCTCAAGGCATGGGCTCGCCGCCGCGCGGGCGACCCTCGACCAGGTCCTGGCGACCGCACCCGGCGGGACGGCCGCTGCGGACGCCGGACGGGTGGCCGACGACCTGCGGGCCGTCGCCGAGCTGCTCGCCGGCGAGCCGACCATCCGGCGGGCACTGACCGACCCGGGTGCGCCGGTCGCGGCACGCACCGAGCTGGTCGCCCGGCTGCTGGGCACGCAGATCGATCCGGCGAGCCTGGCGATCACCCAGACCGCGGTCGGCGCCCGCTGGTCGCGGCCGTCCGACCTGCGGTTCGCGCTGGTCGAACTGGGCGTCGAGGCGCTGCTGGTCGCGGCCGAGCGGGACGGGGCGCTGGAGGAGGTCGAGGACGAGCTGTTCCGGTTCGGCCGGATCCTCGCCCAGTTCCCCGAGCTCGCCCTGGCCCTCACCGACCCGGCGGCGCCGGCGTCGGTGAAGGACGGGCTGCTGACCCGGCTGCTGTCGGGGAAGGCCCACCCGGTCACCCTGCGGCTGTCCCAGCAGGCCGCCGCCGACCGGATCCACGGTGACGTCGAGCGTCGCCTGGCCGACTTCAGTCGGATCGCCGCCGCCCGACGGGGTCGGGTCGTGGCGATCGTACGCACGGCGGTGCCGTTGGGCGACGAGGTCGTCGCCCGTCTCGGTGCCGCAGTCAGCCGGTACTTCGGCCGCCAGATCCAGATCCAGGTCGACCTCGATCCCGCCCTGCTGGGCGGCGTCGTGGTACAGGTCGGCGACGAGGTGGTCGACGGCAGCGTGCTGCGCCGTCTGAACGCCGCGCGCCGGACGATGCTCCGGTAGTCGGGTGCGGTCGTGATCGTGACAGTTCCCCCGACCACCGCCGCGGCGTCGGCGGCACCCAGGCGACCTGCCCGCCCAGCGATGAACGACGAAGGACGTAAGCGATGACTGAACTCTCCATCCGGCCGGAGGAGATCCGCGACGCCCTACGGGAGTACGTCGACTCGTTCCAGGCCACCTCCGCCGGCCGGGAGGAGGTCGGCCGGGTCGTCGTCACCGGTGACGGCATCGCCCGCGTCGAGGGTCTCCCGCACACGATGACCAACGAGCTGCTGGAGTTCCACGGCGGCGTGCTCGGCCTCGCGCTCAACCTCGAGGTCGGCGAGATCGGCACCGTCATCCTCGGCGAGTCCGAACACATCGAGGAGGGCCAGGAGGTCCGCCGCACCGGCGAGATCCTCTCGGTCCCGGTCGGTGACGGCTTCCTCGGCCGGGTCGTCGACCCGCTGGGCCGCCCGATCGACGGCCTCGGCGAGATCCAGGCCGCCGGGACGCGGGCCCTGGAACTTCAGGCGCCGACCGTCGTCCAGCGCCAGCCGGTCAAGGAGCCGCTGCAGACGGGCATCAAGGCGATCGACGCCATGACCGCCATCGGCCGCGGCCAGCGCCAGCTGATCATCGGCGACCGGCAGACCGGCAAGACCACGGTGGCCATCGACGCGATCATCAACCAGCGGGACAACTGGGCTTCCGGTGATCCCAAGCGTCAGGTCAAGTGCGTCTACGTGGCCGTCGGCCAGAAGAAGACGACCATCCGCGAGGTGGTGAACACCCTCGAGGAGGCCGGCGCGCTGGCCTACACCACGATCGTCGCCGCCCCCGCGGACGAGCCGGCCGGCTTCAAGTACATCGCGCCGTACTCCGGTTCCGCGATCGCCCAGCACTGGATGTACAACGGCCAGCACTCGCTGATCGTCTTCGACGACCTGTCCAAGCAGGCCGAGGCGTACCGGGCGATCTCGCTGCTGCTGCGCCGTCCGCCGGGCCGCGAGGCGTACCCCGGCGACGTGTTCTACCTGCACTCCCGCCTGCTGGAGCGCTGCGCGAAGCTGTCCGACGAGCTCGGCGGCGGGTCGCTGACCGGACTGCCGATCATCGAGACGAAGGCCAGCGACATCTCGGCCTACATCCCGACGAACGTCATCTCGATCACCGACGGGCAGATCTTCCTCGAGGCGGACCTGTTCAACCAGGGTGTGCGGCCCGCCATCAACGTCGGCACCTCGGTGTCGCGCGTCGGCGGCAGCGCCCAGACCAAGGCGATGAAGTCGGTCGCCGGCCGTCTGCGTCTGGACCTGGCCCAGTACCGCGAGCTGGAGGCGTTCTCCGCGTTCGGCTCCGACCTGGACAAGGCCTCGCGCGACCAGCTGGCCCGCGGTGCGCGGCTGGTCGAGCTGCTCAAGCAGCCGCAGAACCAGCCGTACGCCACCGAGCGGCAGGTCGTGTCGATCTGGGCCGGCACCACCGGCAAGCTCGACGACGTGCCGGTCGCCGACATCCGGCGCTTCGAGGCGGAGTTCCTGGACTACGTCGGCCGGTCGTTCGCGGCGGTCTACGACGCGATCGTCACGTCCGGCAAGCTCAGCGACGACACGATCGCGGAGCTCACGCGGGCCATCGGGGAGTACAAGAAGCAGTTCACCCTCTCCGACGGTCAGCCGCTGGTCAACGAGCCGGCCGTCAGCCCGCTCGCGGCCGGAGCGGTGCGGCAGGAGTCCATCCCGGTGCACCGGCCCGCGCGCTCCAGCGACGAGGGCTGATCCATGGCGGGGCAGCTTCGTGAGTACCGGCGGCGGATCAAGTCGGTACAGTCGACGAAGAAGATCACCAAGGCGATGGAGCTGATCGCGGCTTCGCGCATCGCCAAGGCACGGGCCCGCGTCGCCGCGTCGCGGCCCTACGCCGAGGAGATCACCCGGGTCATCGAGGCGGTGGCGTCGCAGACCACGGTCAGCCATCCGCTCACCACCGAGCACCCGCAGGCGGTTCGGGCGGCGGTCGTGGTGATCACCAGCGACCGCGGCCTGGCCGGCGGCTACAGCTCGAACGCGCTCAAGCGCACCAACGAGCTGGTCGAGCTGCTGCGCTCGGAGGGCAAGGAGATCACGCTGCACGTCGTCGGGCGCAAGGGAGTGGGCTACTTCCGCTTCCGCGGCCGGGCGATCGACGGCGAGTACACCGGCTTCTCCGAGCAGCCGACCTACGCCGACGCGAAGTCGGTGGCGGACGCGCTGATCGCGTCGTTCGTCGCGGACGCCGCGGACGGCGGGGTGGACGAGATCCACGTCGTGCACACCGAGTACCTCTCGGCGCTCACCCAGTCGCCGGTCGCCCGGCGGCTGCTGCCGATGGTGCTCACCGAGACCGACGAGCCCCCGGTGCACGGCCCGCTGCCCCAGTACGAGTTCGAACCGTCCGCGGAGGCGGTGCTCGACGCGCTCCTGCCCCGGTATGTCGAGAGCCGTCTGTACGCGGCGATGCTGGAGTCGGCGGCGTCGGAGTCGGCGGCGAGGCAGCGGGCGATGAAGTCGGCGACGGACAACGCCGAGGAACTCGTCCGCACCTACACCCGTCAGGCGAACCGGGCCCGCCAGGACGCCATCACCCAGGAGATCTCCGAGATCGTCGGTGGTGCGAACGCCCTGGCCTCGGCATCCTGAGGTCAGCGGGAGCACGCGGTGACGAGACGGCGACGCGTGGTCGGGCGGCGAGGCCGCCCGCCATGCCGTCGCCTTTTCGGACACATTAGGTGACACTGAGGGTGGGGGCCCGTCGGACCGACGGGCCCCGCCGGGGTACAGGCGTCCTCGCGCGGGGGGACGCGCGGCGACCGACCACCCCGCGGACGTCGACCAGAACGACGTCGATCAGAACGTAGAAGTGTGGCGCCGGCGGTGACGGCGGGCGGGGACGAGCCCCACCGCACCGGTGGCGCCGGAGGTGCCAGAGAACGGCTAGCCCGAGGCTGCGGCGACGGGCAACGATGGGAAACTGAGGACGCCATGACCGTCACCACCAGCTCGCCGGCCACGGCGGAGGGCCGGGCCCCGGGAGTCGGCCGGGTCGCCCGAGTCATCGGACCGGTCGTCGACGTGGAGTTCGCTCCCGACGAACTCCCCGAGATCTATCACGCGCTGCAGGTCGACCGTACGATCGGCGACCAGACCGCCACGCTGACCCTCGAGGTCGCCCAGCACATCGGTGACAACACCGTGCGGGCCATCTCGATGCAGCAGACCGACGGCCTGGTCCGCGGCGCGGCGGTGCGCGACACCGGCGCGCCGATCTCCGTACCGGTCGGCGACGCCACCAAGGGGCACGTGTTCAACGTGCTCGGCACACCCCTGGACGTCGACAAGATCGATGCCGAGACCTACTGGCCGATCCACCGGACGGCCCCGCCGTTCGCCGAGCTCGAGTCCAAGACCGAGATGTTCACCACCGGCATCAAGGTCATCGACCTGCTCGCGCCGTACGTGCGCGGTGGGAAGATCGGCCTGTTCGGCGGTGCCGGCGTCGGCAAGACCGTCATCATCCAGGAGATGATCCGCCGGGTCGCCAAGGAGTTCGGTGGCGTGTCGGTGTTCGCCGGCGTCGGCGAGCGCACCCGTGAGGGCAACGACCTGTTCCTGGAGATGACCGAGGCCGGCGTCATCGAGGACACGGCGCTCGTCTTCGGCCAGATGGACGAGCCGCCGGGCACCCGGCTGCGGGTGGCGCTGGGCGCGCTGACCATGGCCGAGTACTTCCGGGACGTCCAGAAGCAGGACGTGCTGCTGTTCATCGACAACATCTTCCGGTTCACCCAGGCCGGTTCCGAGGTGTCGACGCTGCTCGGCCGGATGCCCTCCGCCGTGGGTTACCAGCCCACGCTGGCCGACGAGATGGGCGTGCTGCAGGAGCGGATCACCTCGACCCGCGGTCGTTCGATCACCTCGCTGCAGGCGATCTACGTCCCCGCGGACGACCTGACCGACCCGGCGCCGGCGACGACGTTCACCCACCTCGACGCCCAGACGGTGCTCGACCGGGCGATCTCCGACCTCGGCATCTACCCCGCGGTCAGCCCGCTCGACTCGAACTCCCGGATCCTCGACCCGCGCCACATCGGGCAGGAGCACTACGACACCGCCCGCGAGGTGCAGCGGATCCTGCAGCGATACAAGGACCTGCAGGACATCATCGCCATCCTCGGCATCGACGAGCTCTCCGAAGAGGACAAGATCCTCGTCAACCGGGCCCGGCGGATCCAGCGGTTCCTGTCGCAGCCGTTCTTCGTCGCGGAGCAGTTCACCAACATCCCCGGCAAGTTCGTGCCCCTGGACGAGACGATCGACTCGTTCAAACGGCTCACCCAGGGCGACTTCGACCACCTGCCCGAGCAGGCGTTCTTCATGTGCGGTGGCATCGAGGACGCGGAGAAGAACGCGGAGAACCTCTGATGCCGATGCGCGTGGCGATCGTCTCGCCCGAGCAGGAGGTGTGGTCCGGCGAGGCCGACATGGTCGTCGCCCGGACCACCGATGGTGATCTCGGTGTGCTGCCCGGCCACGTCTCGCTGCTCGGGGTGCTCGCCCCTGGCGGCACCGTGCGGGTCAAGACCGGCGGCCGCGAGGTCACGGCCGAGGTCGACGGCGGCTTCATCTCCGTCACCAAGCAGGGCGTGAGCATCCTCGCGGAGACGGCGACCCTGGGCTGACGCCCGGCGCGCCGGCTCCCCGAGCCGAGAACGACGACGGCCGCGTTCCCCGAGCATCCGGGGGCGCGGCCGTTCTGTATCTCCGGTCGTTCTGTGTCGCGGGTCGTGCCGCCGGTGGTCTACAGCTCCAGCAGGAACTTCAGGGCCTCGGTCATCCGCAGCAGATGGTCCGGGCCCACGACGCCGAGCCGGCGGGTGAAGCGCCGCTGGGACACCGACTTGACGTCCTCGACCTTGGCGTAGCTCGTCTCGCGCAGCCCGCTGCCGCCGGGAGCGAGCTCGACGTGGGAGGGTAGCCCGCGGTTGGTCCGGGTGACCGGTACGACGATGGACAGGCCCGCGCGGCTCCGGTTGAGCCGATCCGCGGACACGACCACCGCCGGCCGACGCAGCCCCTGTTCGTGACCCACCGGTTCGCCGAAGTCGACCATCCACACCTCGCCGCGGCGAGGGGAGATCACTCCACGCCACCCCGCGACGAGCCGTCGGGCAGCAGGCCGTCCCGTGGCATCCCGTCGGGTAGCAGGCCGTCTCTCAGGGCCGGTGCCTGCGCCGATCGCTCGGCCTCGACCTCGTCCCAAGCGCCCTCGTCGTCGGCGAGGCGTTCATAGCCGGCCTCGAAGCCGCGCCAGAACAGCTCGCGCTCGTACGCCTCGACGGCCTCGTCGATGATGGTCTGCATCTGCTGGCCGGTGGTCGCGGCCATGGCCGCGACCCGCTGCCGCGTCCTGTCGCTCACGCGCACCGTGGTACTCATGATCGCCAGTCTACAATTGGGTTGACTGTGCTGTCGACCCTCGGGTAGTGGGCGTAACGCGGCCATCCCTCGATCCGCGCCGCGCGCGGCTCGTCCCGGGCGTTCTCGCCTTGCCGCGTTTCTCGCCTCGCGCTGTCAGCGCCCGGGGACGGCCTCAGGCGTGTGCGCCCGGGCGCCACAGGACGTCGCCGTCGGGATTGGCCACCCGGGCGAGGATGAACAGCAGGTCGGAGAGCCGGTTGAGGTACTGGGCCGGCAGTGGCCCGGTCCGCTCGGGCTCGGCGTCGAGCAGCGCCCAGGTGGCTCGCTCGGCCCGGCGGGCGACGGTGCGCGCCGTATGGAGCAACGCGGCCCCGGGCGTGCCGCCGGGCAGGATGAACGAGGCGAGCTTCGGCAGGTCGGCGTTGAACCGGTCGCACGCCTCCTCCAGCCGCTGCACGTACGCCTCGGTGATCCGCAGCGGCGGGTAGGCGGGCTCGGCCACCACCGGGGTGCACAGGTCGGCGCCGACGTCGAACAGGTCGTTCTGCACCTGCCCGAGCACCTCCCGCACCTCGTCGGCCAGGTCGCCGAGGGCGAGCGCGACACCGATGGCGGCGTTCGCCTCGTCGACGTCGGCGTAGGCGGCCAGGCGCGGATCCGTCTTCGCCACCCGCGACATGTCGCCGAGCGCCGTCGTCCCGTCGTCGCCGGTCCGCGTGTAGATCCGGGTCAGATGCACCGCCATGCCACCACTCTAGGTCGCGACCGTGGTCCACAGCCCCCGGAGTCCCTGCCTACCGACAGCTTTGTCCACCGGCGGCCCTGGCGCGCCCGCCTACTCCTCGGCCGTCCGGTGGGACTGCGAGACTCACGTCCGTCGGCCCGATGTGTCCGTCAGAGGCGGGCGTAGAGGAGGGTGGCGTCGTCGCTACGGCTGAAGCGGGGGACGCGGGTGCGGGTGGGGTCGGCGTTCTCGGCGGCGCGGAGGCGGTCGAGCAGGTCGTCGCCGCGGCCGGCGGCGAGCTCGTCGAGCAGCGCGTCCTCGTCTGCGACAAGCCCGAAGGGATGGACGCAGCGGGCGTAACCGTCCGACATGACAGCGATCTCGGTGCCCGGCGGCGCCGCGATGCTGATCACGAACGCGTGCCCGGCGGCGGCCGGCTCGTCGGCGAGCACCCACAGGCCGGCCGGGGTGTTGCGCCGCGCCCGTCGTTCGCGGCTGGCGGCGCGCTCGCGGGCATAGGCCTCGGCGGCGTCCACGCCCCGGTCGAGCTCGGCGTGGATCCGGGCGAGCAGCGCCTCCTCGACCCCATCGAACTGTGGGTCGGTGAAGGTCCGCGCTGCGGCGCCGGGGGCGCGCAGCACGACGGGACTGTCGCCGAGCAGACAGAGCTCGAGTCTGTCACCGACCTGCCGGACCAGGCTCAGCGTCGCCGTGGGGAACTCGCTTCGCCTCCCCTCGGCTCCGGCCGCCGCACCTGCCCCATCGGTGCCGTCCCGACTTCCGACGCAGCCGTCGTCCCCGTCCCCAGCGCCGCCCTCCGAACCGAGGCCGAGGCGCCGTCCCTCGTCGCGGACGTGCTCGACGAGCTCGCGCAGCACCGCGCGGATCGGCCGTCCGGCCCAGGCGGCCCGGCTCAGATGGGCGCTGGCGGTGGCCGCGAGCCAGGCGGCGGGGGACTGGTCGCCGACCAGTGCCTCGCCACCGAGCGGGGTCGCGCCGTCGATCACCCAGAGCCCGTCGGGGCGGGCTCCGGCCGCGTCCTCAGAACGCGGCTTGTCCGAGCGACTGATGGACCGCAACACCCGCACCCGTCGGCCCCCACCCCGTCCACAGACATCCCGCCGCCACGAGTATCGCCCCCACCACCGCGGGCACCAGCCGCCGGCGGGCGGACCCGTCGCCGGCCGCCGGGACGAGCAGGACGTGGAAGCCCCAGAACACCAGCAGCGTCACACCCCCTGCCAGGGTCAGCAGCCCCGCGGCGGGCCGGGCGGGCTGGCCGGCGGCGATGTTCGCCGACGTGGTGATGAACGCGATGACCGCCGCGAGCAGACCCATGATCTCCAGGACCTGGCCGCGGACCTGGCGCAGCTCGCGGGTGGCCTCCGCCTGCCGGGCGGCGAGCCGCTCGGCCTCCTGGGCGTACTGGATCCGGGCCCGGATGAGCTGGTAGTCACCGATGCGCAGGGGATACTCCGCGCCGGCGCTGTCCTCGTCCTCGATCGCCCGGGCGATGCTCGCCCGAGCGGTGGCGAACGCGCCGCGGGACGTCGCGATGCGCGCGTGGGTGGCGTGATAGCGGGCGTACCTGCCGTCGCTGAGCGCGATCGCCTGCCGGACGTACCGCTCCGCCTCGAGCAGCATCGGCTGGTCTGGTTCGGGTTCCCGCTCGTGCCGGTCGACGATGATCTCGGCGGCGAGGTGGAGCACGCCCGGCACGCCACGCAGCCGCCGCGCCGCCTCGAGCGCGTAGGTCAGCGCGGCGTCCAGGTTCGCGGGATCGCCGTCGAGCGTCGCGTAGTACTCCGCCTGGAGGAAGAAGAACATCGGGTGCTCGCCGAAGCGGGCCTGATAGCGATCGGTGTTCGCGCGGTGGAGCCGGTGGTCCTTGCGCCGCCAGGCGCGGGCCTGCAGGCAGTAGAACGCGTTGAACCGGGTCTGCTCGGGCAGGTCGCCGTCCTCGATGGCCGCGCCGAGCGCCTCGTCCGTGGCATCCGGCGCGGCGAGCAGCTCGCGGGCGGCCGCCCCGAACCCTGGATCGGTCGCGGCCGGCAGCCCGCCCAGACGCTCCGCCAGCGCCCCGATCACCCGAGGTGCCGTGGAGAAAACGGTACGTTCACCACGTGCATTCCGTGAGCGTAGCCGCCGTAACCCTCCGAAACGATGCGATCCTCTGTATCCGTCGTCGGGACTCGGGAGACTGGCAGATTCCTGGCGGCGTTCTCGAACGCGGCGAGACGACAAGACGGGCTGTGCCGGGAGGTCTTCGAGGAGACCGGCGCCTTGGTGCGGCCGGCCCGGTTGACAGGGGTGTACCTCAACCTCCCGCTCGGAGTCGTGGCGATGGTGTTCCTCTGCGAGCTCGTCGAGGACACGACCATGACCAGCACCGAGGAGTCGGCCGAAGTCCGGTGGCTGTCCTTGGACGAGGTGCGGGCCAGGTTCGTGCCCGCGTTCGCGGTGCGGGTGACGGACGCGGTGAGCGGAGACGGGGAGACGTTCGTACGGACGCATGACGGGATGTCGGTGCTGGTGGGGACGGACGGGGGTGAGGGGGACGC
>NZ_FZMO01000176.1 GCF_900197875.1 Frankia canadensis
CCCTTCGTGCAGCCTGCGCCCCAGTTCCTCGGACGCCGACCCACGCAGGGGCGGCTGCGTGGGTCGGCGGCCGAGGAACTGGGGCGCAGGCTGCACGAAGGGGATCTGATCAACGGTGCGATGAACCTGGCCGCGCTGACTCTGATGATGTTCTTTCCGTTCATCATCACGCTGGCGGCGGTGTCGCCGTTGCGGCCGGGTGGCGCCGCGGAGATCGTCGTGCGGCGGATGGGGCTCGATCATGACGCGGCGCTGGCCGTCGAACGGCTCTTCGCGCCGCAGGGCGGCGGCACGGCGCGATCCGGCTGGACGGTGGTGGGGGTGGTCTGGCTGGTCCTTGGTGGGCTGAGCCTCGCGGCCGCGGTGCAGTCGGTGTATCTGCGGGTCTTCCGGGTGCCGGCGATCGGATGGCGGCGGGGGCTGCCGGCCCAGGCGGTGTGGCTGGCCGGGTTGATCGTCTTTCTGGCCGGCAGCACGGCAGCGGGGGCGGTGCTCACCCGCACCGTCGGCGGCCAGGCGGCCCAGGCGGCGCTCGTCACCCTGGCGCTGGGGCTGTTCCTCTGGGGCGGGGCGTGGATCCTCGTCCTCGGCCGGCTGAGCTGGCGGGAACTGCTGCCCACCGCCGTGCTCACCACGATCGGCCTGACCGGGCTCGGGGTGGTCAGCAGGCTGACCTTCTCGTCGTCCATAGTGCAGAACGAGCGGAGCTACGGAAATATCGGTGTCGTCTTCACGCTGCTTTCCTGGCTGATCGGCCTGGGGGTCGTCCTGACCGGCGGGGCCATTGTCGGAAAGTGGTACAACGAAAGCGGCCTCTCCCTCCTCCGTGCTTTCCGGAGGATGGGTGGCCGAGGACGCCGGGCCGGTCACCGTGACCGTGCCCCGACCCGGCGGATCTGAGCCGAGCGACCGCTGCTACTCGTCGTCGGAGATGGCGGCCTCGAACCCGAGGGCCCGCAGGACGCTGCCGGCCGCCGACACCACCCTGGCGCTGCCGACGATCGGCGCGATGGCGGTGGTGACGCCCTTCGCGTCCTTGGCGGTGAGCCCTGCTTCCCGGGCGGCGGCGAGGTTCATCATGTACGAGGCGGGGGCGGAGCCCTGCGCGATGAGAGCGGCCAGCCGTACCAGGTGATAGGTGCGTTCGTCGAGACCGGACCGCTCGAGGGTGTCCAGGTGCATCTGGACGAGTTCCTCGAAGACCGGTGCCTCGCCGTTGGCGATCGCGTCAAGTGTCCGCTCCGGTGCCAGCGTCGTCATGGTTCTCTCCCCGATTCGATGAATGGAAATTCGGCAGACGCCGCATTCCCGGCGAGTTCTACCCGGGGTGGACGCAGGCAAACTCCGTCCTCCCGGCGTGGATATTCTCGAGAAGGGTTGTCGATATTTGTCGGAATTTCCGGATCGATCGCTGCGGGCGCGATCAAGGGGCATTCTCTGGTTCACTCCTCACGGCGCCGAACTCGGCGCGGCCGCAAGATCGGGCCCCGGCGGGACCTGTGGGAGGAAACGTGTCGTGGACACCTCCGCCGAGCCGTGGTGAGGACGATGCGCATCCCGCCGGCACCGGCGCCGGCATGGAAACGGCTCGGGGTGGGGGGCGGTTGCGGACCGTCTGGGCGTCGGTGCTGCTGGTCCTGGCCGTGCTGCTGGCGCCGTTCGCCGTGGTCGCCGCCTGGCTGGACTCGTCGATCTCCGACACCGACCGTTATGTGTCGACCGTCGCGCCGCTGGCCGCCGATCCCGCCGTCCAGAACCTCGTGATCGATCGGCTGACGACGCGGATCGTCGACAACGTCGACGTCAAGGGGGTTACCGGTTCGCTCGATGACGTGCTGCGCCGCAACGGCGCTCCGGCCGTCGTCGCCGACCACGCGGACGCGCTGTCGGGGGTGCTGTCGTCCGCGGTCACCGACGTGGTGCACGAGATCGTCGCCGGGGTCGTCGACAGCGACCAGTTCGCCGATCTGTGGACGGCGGCGAACCGTCGGGTGCAGCCGGCGGTGATGAAGGTCCTCACCGGCACGGGCGGCGGCGCGATCACGACGTCGGGGAACGCGATCGTGCTGGACGTCGGGGCCGTGGTCGACGAGGTACGCCAGCGGCTGGTCGACGCCGGTTTCGGCGCGGCGGCGAAGATCCCCGACTCCGACCGCACGATCGTGCTGCTGCAGACGAAGGAACTGAGCCGGGTCCAGGACTGGCTGCGAGTGCTCGACGTGCTCGGGCTCTGGCTGCCCGTCGCCGCCGGGCTGCTGCTGCTGGCCGGGGTGCTGCTGATGCCGGACCGGCGGATCGCGCTGATGGCCGGCGGCGTCGGCGTCGGCGCGATGATGATCGTCCTGCTGGTGCTGCTCACGCTGCTGCGCCAGCGTTACCTGGACTCCGTCCCGTCGTCGGCGCAGACGCGGGACGCGGCGTCGGCGATCTACGACACCCTGCTGCGCTACCTGCGCGGCAGCGCCGAGGCCCTGCTCACCCTCGCCGCGATCGCGATCGCGGCCGGCTGGCTGGTCGGACCGGCTCGGGGCGCCCGGGCCGTGCGGCGCGGGACAGGGCGGGCCACCTCGGCCACAGGCAGCAGGCTGGCGCGCAGGGGGCTGCGCACCGGCGCGGTGGGCCGCTGGCTGACCGAGCACCGCCCGCTGACCAGCGGGATCGTCATCGCGGCCGGGGTGCTGACGCTGGTGTTGTGGAGCTACCCGACGGCGGTCACCGTCGCCATCGTCCTGCTGGTCGTCGTCGCCGCGCTGGCACTGCTGGCCATCCTCGCCGCCGCCGCGACACCCGCGACACCCGCGCCGGGCGGGCCGGAACTGCGCGCACGGTAGCGGTCGAGATGCGTTCAGTGGTGTCCGGGTGCATCGTGGAGGCGGGTTCGGCTGGGAGGAGTGCCTGGTGAGCAGCTATCCGCCGATTGGCGACCACGGCCTGATCGGGGACCTCCAGACCGCGGCGCTGGTGTCGGCCGACGGGTCGATCGACTGGTGGTGCACGCCGCGCTTCGACGCGCCCAGCGTCTTCGCGTCCCTGCTGGACAGCGAGCGGGGCGGGCACTGCCGTTTCGCCGCCGACCTGTCGCCGCAGGCCGGGGCGTCCGGCCGGCAGCTGTACCTGTCGGACACGGCGGTGCTCGTCACCCGGTACCTGGCGCCCGAGGGCGTCGGCGAGGTCGCGGACTTCATGGAGCCGCTGGCGACCAGCGCGCCGAGCGGACGGCACCGGCTGGTGCGGATCGCCCGGGTGGTGCGGGGACGGGTGCCGTTCACGTTCACCTGTCAGCCGCGCTTCGACTACGGACGGGCGTCACATACGCTCACCCTGAGTGACGCCGACGCGCGCGCCGCCGTCTTCCGTGCCCCGCACGGGGACCTGCACCTGCAGGCCACCGCCCCCATCACGTTCGAGGCCCGCGACGGCGACGTCTGGGCGCGGTGCACCCTGGAGGCCGGCGAGGTGGCCGCGGTCGTGCTGACCAGCGTGCCGAGCGGCGGCGCCGCGCCCGAGCCGTCGACGCGCGCCGGCATCCGCGACGAGCTGCAGCGTTGCCGCGCGTTCTGGATCGACTGGCTGCGCGCGTGCACCTACCGCGGCCGCTGGCGGGACATGGTGAACCGCTCGGCGATCACGTTGAAGCTGCTCACCTACGCCCCGACCGGTGCCCCGATCGCCGCGGCGACCATGGGGCTGCCCGAGCAGATCGGCGGCGAACGCAACTGGGACTACCGCTTCACCTGGATCCGCGACGCGTCGCTGTCCGTGCGGACGCTGATCGACATCGGGTTCACCCGGGAGGCGCACGACTTCCGTCACTGGCTGCGCGACCGGGTGGCCGCGGGCGTGTCGACGTCCGGCGAACCGCTGCAGATCATGTACCGGGTCGACGGCGACCCCTACCTCACCGAGGAGACGCTCGACCATCTGGAGGGCTACCGGCGCTCGGCACCGGTGCGGGCCGGCAACGCCGCCGCCGACCAGATCCAGCTCGACATCTACGGGGAGGCCACCTACGCGCTGGCGGCCACCGGCGACGTCGGCGCGATCGAGGGCTGGCGGGCGTTCGCCGGGATGCTCGACTGGCTCGCCGACGCCTGGGACCGGCCCGACGAGGGCATCTGGGAGACCCGCGGCGGCCGGCAGAACTTCACCTACAGCCGGCTGATGACCTGGGTCGCCTTCGACCGCGGCCTGCGTCTGGCCGCCCGGTTCTCCCGGCCGGCGGACGTCGCCCGCTGGACCCGGGCCCGCGACGCCGTCTTCGACCAGATCCTCGACCGCGGCTGGAACCCGAAGCGGGAGGCGTTCATCCAGCACTTCGACACCGATGTCCTCGACGCGTCGCTGCTGCTCATGCCGCGCGTCGGCTTCCTGTCGCCGGTGGATCCGGCGTGGCTGTCCACCCTGGACGCGATGGAGCGCGAGCTGGTCAGCGACAGCCTCGTCTACCGGTACAACCCCGAGGCGTCGCCGGACGGGCTGCGCGGCGCCGAGGGCACGTTCAACCTGTGCAGCTTCCTGTACGTCGCGGCGCTCGCCCGGGCCGGGCGGCTCGTCCAGGCCCGGTACGCCTTCGACAAGATGCTGACGTACGCCAACCACGTCGGCCTGTTCGCCGAGGAGATCGGGCCGTCGGGGGAGCAGCTCGGCAACTTCCCGCAGGCCTTCACCCACCTGGCCCTCATCGACGCGGCCCTCGCCCTCGACGAGGAACTCGACCGCGCCGAGAGCCGGCCGCCAGCCGCCGCCTCGGCCCGCGCATGACGAAGCGGATCCTCGCGCCGCTGGCGCTCGCACAGTTCGTCTGCAGCTTCGCCGGGTCGAACATGAACGTCATGATCAAGGACATCAGCGACGACCTGGACACGACCGTGCAGGGCGTCCAGGTCACCATCACGATCTTCCTGCTGGTGATGGCGGCGCTGATGATTCCCGGCGGCAAGCTGACGGACCGGTACGGCCGCCGGCCCTGCCTGCTCGCCGGACTCGCCCTGTACGGGGCGGGCGCCGTGCTCAGCGCCGTCGCCCCGGGCCTCGGCGTGCTTATCCTCGGCAACTCGATCCTCGAGGGCGTCGGCACCGCGCTGCTGATCCCCCCGGTCTACATCCTGACGACGATGATCTTCACCGATCTCACCGCCCGGGCCCACGCCTTCGGGGTGATCATGGCCGCGGGCGGCGTCGGCGCGGCGGCCGGGCCGCTCATCGGCGGACTGATCACCTCGGCGATCAGCTGGCGGGCCGCGTTCGTCTTCCAGGCACTGATCGTCGCGCTGATCGTGGTGCTCAGCCGCTCCGTTCCCGACCCGGTCCCGCCGGACCGCACCCGGCACTTCGACACCGTCGGCGCCTGCCTGTCCGCCGCCGGTCTCGTCCTGGTCGTGACGGGCGTGCTCGCCGCCGACAACAACCTGCTGGCCACAGCCCTGCTGCTGGCGGCGGGGGTCGCTGTCCTGGCCGGGTTCGTCTGCTGGGTGCGCGCCGAGGAACGTGCCGGGCGGGAGCCGCTGCTGTCCACGGCGCTGCTGCGCGACCGGACGTCCAACCTCGGGCTCGCGACCCAGAACGCACAGTGGCTGATGCTGATGGGCACCTCGTTCACCGTCTCCGCGTACCTGCAGGTCGTCCGCGGCTACAGCGCGATCGCCACGGGCCTCATCTTCACCTCGGCCACCATCGGCGTGCTCGTGTCGTCGCTCACCGCCGAGCGCCTCGCCCGCCGCTGGCCGCAGCGCACCCTGATCATGGCCGGGTTCGCGCTCGCCGTCGCCGGCACCGCCGTCCTGCTGGCGCTGGCCGCGGTGACGAACAACCCGTGGGGGTCCGTGCCCGGGCTGGGGCTGACGGGGCTCGGCATCGGTGCGATGCTGACGCCGTCGGTGAACATGGTGCAGTCGGCGTTCCCGCAGGAGCGGCAGGGCGAGATCTCCGGGCTGTCCCGCAGCGTGTCCAACCTCGGCTCGTCGCTCGGTACCGCCATCGCCGGCACGATCCTCGTCGCCGGCCTGACCGGCCACGCCTACGCCGTCGCCCTCGTCGTCCTCGCCGTCGTCGGCCTCCTCGGCCTGGCACTGGCGGCCCTGCTGCCCCGGACGACGATGAAGACGGCAGCAGCGGGGTGAGCGGGCTGCGGCGGCTGGCCGCCGGGGGGTGTCTCGGGTGCTTCGCGGCGGCGCTCGCCGTCGCGGTCGCCGGGCTGGTGCACCGGCCGGTCGCGCTGCCCGTGACGGTCGCCGCGATCGCGATCACGGTGATGGCGGCGTGGGCGGCGCTCGTCGGACGGGGGCCGCGACGAGTGGCCGCCGGGCTGGTGGCCGTCGTGGCGCTGATCGGGCTCATCCTGTTCGCCGAGGTCGCCGGCCTGGTGAGGGTGCTGCTGATCGTGGGTCTGGTCGCGGCGTCGGCGGCGTTGGCACGGGTGGCGTTCGGGCGGCATCGGCCGGCCGGGACGCGCGTCGGACCGGCCCGTCGCGGCGTCCTGCTCGTCAATCCGCGGTCCGGCGGCGGTGCCGCGGGCCGGCACGACCTCGCCGATGAGGCGGCCCGGCGCGGCGTCGGCGTTGTGATGCTGACGGCTGGCGCGGACCTGCGGTCGCTGTGTGAGGCGGCTGCCGACCGCGGGGCCGACGTCGTGGGCATGGCGGGCGGTGACGGCTCGCAGGCCGTGGTCGCCGACGTGGCGCGGCGGCGCGGGCTCGCCTACGTGTGCGTGCCGGCGGGGACGCGCAACCACTTCGCCCTCGACCTCGGGCTGGACCGGCGGGACGTGGCGGGTGCGCTCGACGCGTTCGGCGAGGCCGTCGAACGACGGGTCGACCTCGGCCAGGTGGGCGACCGGGTGTTCGTGAACAACGTGTCGCTCGGCGTCTACGCGGAGATCGTGCAGTCCGACGACTACCGAGAGGCCAAGATCAGCACGGCGGCGGACCTGCTGCCGGACCTCCTCGGACCCGGCCACGAGCCCCCGGACCTGCGCTTCCCCACCCCCGCCCACGGCGGCGGGGCCGCCGGCGTCGGCGCCGGGACCGCCGACGTCCTGCTGGTGTCGAACAATCCGTACCAGGTGCGCAGCCTCGGCGGGTTCGGTGTGCGGCCTCGACTGGACGGCGGCCGGCTCGGCATCGTGGCACTGCGCATCGACCGCGCCCAGGACCTGCCGAGACTCGTCGCCCTGGAGGCGATGGGCGCCATCGACCGCTTCCCCGGCTTCCAGCAGTGGAACAGCCCGGGCCTGCGCGTCGACTCCGGTGGACCGCTGAGCGTCGCGATCGACGGCGAGGCCCTGCGCCTGCCCCCACCGCTGGAGTTCCACGCCCTGCCCGCCGCCGTGCGCGTCCGCGTCCCGTTGCACGCCCCGGGCGGTCTGGTAACGAGACCCGGCATCCTCGGCATGGTCCCCGCCCTGCTCCGGATGCTCGCGGGCCGGACGGTCGGATGCGGCGGGGACGCTCGCGCCCCTTTCCCGTGATCCGCCGTGCTCGATGGACAGTGCTCGATGGACAGTGCCGGATGGACAATGTCGGATGGCGCGATGGGGCCGGCGGGATCAAGCATGGTCGCGGCCGCGGATCTGGCAGACTTCCGGCAGGTTGTCCGGGGGTGTCCGGACGGCCGGGTGTCGACGCGCATCGAGGGAGCTGCCGTGATCCGCTACACCGTCCTGTACCCGAAGACCGAGGGCGCGACGTTCGACCACGAGTACTACCGGACCAGCCACATCCCCATGATCGCGTCCATGATGGGCGTCACCGACGTCGAGATCGACCGGGCCGTGGACGGCCCCTACCTCGCGGCCGCGCACATCCGTTTCGACTCGCTCGAGGCTATGCGGACCGCGCTGGCCAGACTGGACGGCCCCACCGTCGGCGCCGACATCGCCAACTACACCAACGCCACCCCCCAGATGCAGATCAGCGAAATCGTCGCCTGACCACCGCCGGCGACGGAGATCGTCAGCGCATCGGAGACAAAGCGGACGCGACAAGGCGGAGTTCGCGACACGATGCCGCTGTCCCCCCGCACATGCTTCGCGCCCATCAAATACCTCCGGAGGGGACTGTCGCCTTTAGGCGACAGGGGAATCCGGTA
>NZ_FZMO01000427.1 GCF_900197875.1 Frankia canadensis
GTGTGGGGTGGGTGGGGGTGAGCTGGGCGGTGACGATGCTGGTGACGCAGGCGCGCAGCCAGTCGCGGTCCTGCGGGCGGCGTCGCAGGTGGGCGGCTTCGATGCGGGACTCCTCGAGGAGCATCGCGGCGTCGAGGACGGCGGGATGGATGGCGGGGGCGGAGGTGGTCCACTGGGTGTGGCGGGCGTGGGCGGCTTCGTGGATGACGGCTCCCCACAGGGCCGGGTAGCGGTAGCGATCAGCGTCCTGGGCGGGGGTGACGGTGGCGGGGTCGAGGGATCCGAGGAGCGTCCCGTCGATCTCGATCGCGGCCTGGTGCGGCAGGAAGCAGGCGGGGGCGCCGTGCCCGGCACCGGGGGTGCAGGCCACTACGAGGTCCTTGCGGCCGGTCAGGGTCGGGAGTTCGGTGGTGAACCGGGCGGACAGGCCGAGCCAGGCGCCTGTCGGGAAGGTCCGGGCAACATGGGGGTCGGTGATCGTGTGCTGGGACACGGCTCTCCTTCAGACATGCGCAGGGAGGGGTGGGGGCGGGCCGGCCCGGTGGGTCGCAGGCACCGGGCCGGCCCCACGCTCAGGGCTGTCGGGTGATCTGCGCGCCGAGGGTCAGGGGGCTGATCCCCCGTCCGTAGACCTGGGCGGCGACCTGGATGACTACGTCGCGGTCCTCCGCCGGGGCGACCCCGACGAGGTTCGCGATCGCGAAGTCGTCATCGACCGCGTCCGCGATCTTCTGGTAGGCGAGGAGTTCCCGTAGCTGCGGCGCCCAGCCGATCTCCCCGGCGGCGCGTTTCGTGGCGAGGTTGCGGCTGACCAGGATCGCTTTCGGGTTGACCCCCAGACTCTCGGCGATCTTGAAGTCGGAGGAGACCTCGATCTGCACGGAGAACCGGGACGACAACGCCTCGGAGAGCACCGCCCCGTGCACCCCGGGGTTGTGACCGGCGATCACGTAGAACCCGGACTCCGCTGTGATCGTTTCGCCTTTGTGGGCCTTGACGGTGATCTCGCCTCGTCCGTCCATTGCCGGGTAGACGACCGCGAGCACCGCCGGGGAGATCAACGTGGCGTCGTCGATGAACAGGGCACGTCCCTGCCGCATCGCCTCGACGAGTGGCCCGTAGACGAACTCGTACCGTCCGCCTGGTGTCTGGGTGTACTCCCCGATCAGGTCTCCGACGGTGGTGTCTCCGTCACCGGCGACGGTGATCAGGTCGCCGTGGGCGGCCTCGACCAGACTTGTCTTCCCGGTGCCGGGCGGGCCGTAGAGCAGGACCGGCACGTTCGCCCCGCGCAGGGTCCGCAGGATCTCCACGTCGGGCAGTCCCGCGAGGGTGCGCGGCCGGTACACCTGCCCGGAGGGGCGCACCACCGCGCCGTCCGGCCTGCTCGGCGGAACGCGCGGCGGCGCGGGGACGGGCGCCTTCGGGGAGGCAGGGCGCGGTGGCCGGGG
>NZ_FZMO01000103.1 GCF_900197875.1 Frankia canadensis
ACCGCGGCAACGTCGTCCTGAGAAGCCGCCGGCCTCAGCCGGTGGAGGAGTCACGGTGGTGGTGTACCCGCCGGGAGGCCAGGCGACGAGGTCAGGCGACGAGGTCAGGCGACGAGGATGCCGGGGTTGAGGATGCCGGCGGGGTCCAGGGTGCGCTTGACCGCGCGCAGCACGTCCTCGCCGAGCGGGCCGACCTCGGCGCCGAGCCAGGGACGGTGCTCGGTGCCGACGGCGTGGTGGTGGGTGATCGTGCCGCCCGCGGCGACGATCGCGTCGCCGGCCGCCACCTTCGCCGCCCGCCAGCTACCGATCGGATCGGCGCCCTGGCCGCACACGACGGTGAAGTAGAGCGACGCGCCCGTCTCGTACAGATGGGAGATGTGGCACATCACCACCGGGGACAGGCCGGCGGCGCCGAGCGTGTCGACCAGCGCCCCGCGGACCCCCGCGTAGAGCGCCGGCAGCGCCGACCAGAAGCCGGCCGTCTCCAGCGTCTCGGCGAAGATGCCCAGGTCGAGCAGGGAGTCGCGCAGGTAGGGCGCGCGGAAGCGGCCCTGTTCCCAGTCGGCGCCGGCGTCGGCGTCGAGGCGGCGGGCGCCGCCGGCCAGCAGGACCTCGGCGACCTCGTTGGCCCGCCGCGCGACCGCCGGGCCGGGCCCCTCGTACCCGGTGATCAGATGGCAGCCGCCCGTGGTCGCGTCACCGCCGGGCCCGTCGTCCTGCGCGGCGCGGTCGCGGGCGGCCGGGCGCCGCCTCGGGGGGCGGGCGAGGCCCGCGATGGTCTCCGTCTCGTCGGACAGGCGGCACACGGTCGGGCGCAGGTCGCGGGCGGCGAGGGTGCGCAGCAGCCGGGTGCCGGTGACGAAGTCGGGCACCGACCAGCCCTCGTGGAGGCGCCGCGCGGGCAGCGGCCGCACCCGGCACACCACCTGGGTGATCACGCCGAACGCGCCCTCCGAGCCGAGCATCAGCTGCCGCAGGTCGGGACCGGCCGCCGAGGCGGGTGCCCGGCCGAGATCCCAGCTGCCCGCGGGCGTGGCCACCCGCAGCCCGACGACAAGGTCGTCGAACCGCCCGTAGCCGCCGGACGCCTGACCACTGGACCGGGTGGCGGCGAAGCCGCCGATGCTCGCGTACTCCCAGGACTGCGGCACGTGGCCCAGGGTCAGCCCGTGCTCGGCGAGCAGCGCCTCGGCGCGCGGCCCGCGCAGCCCGGCACCGAGCTCGGCCGTCCCCGACTCGCGGTCCACCCGGCCGAGGCCGTCGAGGCGGGCCAGGTCGAGGGCGATGACCGGGCGCCCGGGCTGGCCGGTGGGCGCGAGGCCGCCGACGACGGATGTCCCCCCGCCGAACGGCACGACGACCACCCGTTCCCGGGTCGCCAGCCGCAGCACGGCGAGCACCTCGTCATGGTCGGCGGGCAGGACGACCGCGTCGGGGGCGGCGGAGGCGTCGCCGGCGCGCAGGCGCAGCAGGTCGGTGGTGGAGCGGCCGCGGCAGTGGCGCACCCGGGACTCGTCGTCGCCGCGCACGTGCCGGTCGCCGACGATCGCGGCCAGGGCGTCACGCGCGGCGGCCGGTAGCCGCGCCGGGGGCAGGCGGACCTCGGCGAGCCCGACGGGCGGGGTCGGCCGGGAGGGGATGCCGAGGCGGGCCAGCAGCAGGCGGACGCTCTCGGGCAGCGGATCGTGGGCGACCGCCGGACCCCAGCCCCACCAGACCGGCTCCGTCGAGGTGGTTCCGCGTGCTTCGTCGGTACTCGTCATGGTCACCTCGGCCCGCCGGCTCGATACGGCTCGATAGACTCCGACCTGAGACAGTGTGACAGTAGGCGTAACACTGTCACAAGAGCTCGTCCCACGATGGCACACCCGCGGCCGGCGCGCTGCCGGGGACGGCGTCGGGCGGGAGCCGGGTATCGGGCGCAGGAGGGCGGTCGCATGGAACTCGACATCGACCACCGTCACGCGGAGCCGGCGGGTGAGGTCGTCGCCGGCTGGGCGGGCGAGTCGACCGTGCTGGACGCGGCCAAGGCGTCCCTGCTGGCGGTCGGGGTGCGGCGCACCACCCTGACCGAGGTGGCGCGCCGCGCCGGGATGAGCCGGATGACCCTCTACCGTCGCTGGCCTGACCTGCGCTCCCTCGTCGGCGACGTGATGACCCGGGAGTGGAGCGGCATCGTGCGCGGCGCGGCGGACCGCGCCGCGCACGATGCCGGCCGCGGCGATCTCGACAGCCTCGTCGGCCACATCGTCGCGACCGTCGACGCTTTCCGGACGAACCCGGTCTACCTGCGCATCATCGAGACGGATCCGGAGATGCTTCTCCCCTATCTGACCGAGCGGCGCGGCGCGACCCAGCAGATGGTCGTCGATCTGCTGACCGACCAGCTCGGCGCCGCCGCCGCCCACGGCGTCGTGCGCGCGGCCGACCCGCAGGCACTGGCCGTCATGATCCTGCTGGTGGTGCAGTCGTTCGTGCTGTCCGCGGACGCTCTCGGCGGCGCGGTCCCGGAGCGGACCAGGACGGCCGAGCTGCGCCACCTTCTTCGCGCCTACCTCGCCCCCGCGGGCGGGCGGGCATGACCGGGCCCGGGCCGTTCGCGGCGTCCACGTCCCTCGACGCCCGTCGGCGGGCGCGGGAGCTCGCCGCGCTGGCGGACGGTGAGCGGGTCGACCTGCTCGTGGTCGGCGGCGGGGTGACGGGCGTCGGCGTGGCCCTGGACGCGGCGTCGCGGGGGTTGACCGTGGCGCTGGCCGAGGCACGGGACCTCGCGTTCGGCACCAGCCGATGGAGTTCCAAGCTCGTGCACGGGGGGCTGCGTTACCTCGCCCACGGTGACGTCGCGGTGGCCTGGGAGAGCGCGGTCGAGCGCGACATCCTCATGCGGTCCACCGCCCCGCATCTCGTCCGGGCGCTGCCGATCGTGACGCCGCTGACCCCGGCGGTGTCACCGCCGTCCGCCGCGGTGGTGCGGGCCGGCCTGCAGGTCGGCGACGTGCTGCGCCGGGCCGCCGGCACCCCGCGCGCCGTGCTGCCGGCGCCGCGGCGGCTGACGGCCGTGGAGACGCTCGGGCTCGCTCCCGCGCTGGGCGAGACGGGCCTGCGCGGCGGCCTGGTCTACTGGGACGGCCAGCTCGTCGACGACGCCCGCCTCGTCGTCGCGCTCGCCCGCACCGCCGCCGGCTTCGGCGCGCGGATCCTCACCCGGCTGCGGGTGACGGGCATCGAGCCGGCCGGTTCCGCGGTCGGCCCGGGCCGGTCGTGGTCACGTCAGGGCGGCTTCGTGGTGGCCGCGCGGGACGTCCTCGGCGGCGGCGACGTGGAGATCCGGGCCCGCGCCGTGATCAACGCGACCGGGGTGTGGGCGCCGGCGCTCGCGCCCGGCATCCGGCTGCGGCCGAGCCGCGGGACGCATCTGGTGGTGCGTTCCGAGGCCTTCGCCGGGGGGCGCGGCGCGCTGTCCGTGCCGATCCCGGGCGAGCGGGGCCGGTTCGCACTCGTGCTCCCGCAGGGTGACGGCCGGGTCTACGTCGGGCTCACGGACGTTCCCGTCGACCGGATCACCGATGTTCCCGAGCCGGACGAGGCCGAGATCACCCAGCTCATCGAGATCGTCTCGACGGTGCTGGCCGCACCGCTGGACCGCGCCGACGTGGTCGGCACGTTCGCCGGACTGCGCCCACTGCTCGACGACGAGCACCATGCGGACGGCGAGCACCTGGGCGGCGGAGGGCGGGCGGGGTCGGCCGGCGCGGCACGATCCGGCCGGCACACCGCCGACCTGTCCCGCCGCCATCTCGTCCACACCGGGGACGACGGCCTGGTCACCGTGGTGGGCGGCAAGCTCACCACCTACCGTCGGATGGCCGCCGACGCGGTGGACGCCGCCGTCGCGGCCGCCGGCCTGCCCGCCGGGCCCTGCCGCACCCGGCACCTCGGCCTCGTCGGCGCGGCGCCGCGCGCCCGGCTCGCCGCGATCGCGGCCGCGCGCCGGCTGGTCGAGCGGTACGGGACGGAGGCGCCCCGGGTGCTGGCACTCGCCGACGGCGAGCCGGGCCTGCTCGCCCCGGTCGCCGCGGGGGTGCCGGTCACGGGGGCGGAGTGGTTGTTCGCGGTATGCCACGAGGGGGCGTTGGATCCGGCGGATCTGCTGGACCGCCGTTCGCGGATCGGCCTGGTCCCGGCGGAGCGCCGCGCTGCGCTCGCCGCGGCCACCCGCCTGTTCGACCACGCCGCGTCCCTCTGACCTGGTCGCCGCCCAGGTCGAGGTCGCGCAGGCCGGTCATCGCCGCGAAGGCGTCCCCGCCCGGGACGACCGGCCGCCGCCCGGCCCCGGGCGGGTCCCCGTCGCCCGCGGCGCCGCCGCGCGGGGCGGGCGTCCCCACGCCCACGGCCTCCACCGAGCTCACAACCTCCGCCAAGCTCACAGCCTCCGCCAAGCTGACAGCCTTGGCCGAACTCAGGGCACCGGCCGAGGCGGTGGCGCCGGCCGAGGCGGTGGCGCCGGCGGGACCGGTCCGGCCGGCGGTCCCCGCGGGCACGCTGCCGTCCTCCGCGGCGGACCAGTGCAGCTCCACGCAGACGACGCCGTCCGCGATGCTCCCGCCCGCGCGGACAAGGCCCGACCCGGCCGGCCCGAACTCACCGGTCCGGCCGAAGTCGGCGAGGGTCATCGCGCGGCGTGGCGAGCGCCCGCCGCCCCGTCGCTCGCCACCGCCCCGTCCCGCGCGCACCGGAACGGATCGAGCCGCGGGCATCGCACCCGCGCCCGCCGCGGCGGGAGTCGGAGTCGTGGCGGGGGGCGAGGAGGACGGCTCGACGCTCGGCGCGGGCAGGTCGACGCCCGGTGGCAGGGATTCGGGGTCCGGCAGGGCGCCCTCGGCGCCGGACGCCGGTCGGGCGGGGCCCTGCCCGCGGCCCCCGGCCTCGGGCGCGGCACGGTCGGGCTTCGGCGCGGGCCGGGAAGGATAGGTGAGGTAGATGTCCGCGTGACTGTCGGTGAGGTAGCCGGTGAGCACCACCGGGCCGCGGCGGACGGCGGAGAGCACCGCCGAGACCCGCGCGAGGAACTCCCGCGCCACCGCGTCGGGCACGGAGCTGAACTCGCCGGCGGTCTGCACGGTGACGGCGATGCCGCGGGCCTCGACCTCCTCGATCGGGCCGGCGAGGCCCCGCAGCGCCGCGGGCCCGGCGCCGGTGAGGTCACGCCGCAGCGCCCGGGCCCGGGCCGTGCAGCGGGCGCGGACCAGCGAGTCGGCCGGATCCAGCCGGCCGGCCGAGATGTCGCGCAGCAGCGGCAGGAAGCGGGCGTCCAGTTCGGCGAGGCGTCGCTGCCGGTCGCGGCGCAGGGTGCGGTCCAGCACGCGCCCGTTGCGCAGCTCGGCGTCGAGATCGTCGGCGCGCGCCCGTTCCTGCGCGCTGGCCCGCAGCACCGGGCCGAACATGGTGACCAGCAGCTGGAGGAGCACCAGCCCGTGCACGGCGGCCACCAGCCGGGACATCACCAGGTCCTCGTACCAGCCGCCGAGCGCGTAGACGATGGCGGCCATCGCGAGCGCCGAGACGGCGGTGGCGGCGTAGCGCTCACGGCGGGGCCGGGACAGGCCGGCCATCGCCACCAGCAGCGGGTTGACCATCGTGGTCCCCCAGCTCACGACCAGCACGCCGGCGTGTTCGGCGGTGTTGGCACCGCCGGCCACCGCCGAGGCGACCGCGAGCAGCACGACGAGGAAGGACTCGGCGCCGGTGAGCGTCCTGCGGGCGGCCACCCGCGCCGTCACGCCGACGACGACGGCGGTGGCCGCCCAGATCCCCACGCCCGCGAGCAGCGAGCGGGACGTGTCCCGATGCAGCACGACCGGGGTGAGCGCCGCGAGCCAGCCCACGACCATCGCCACCGCGAACGAGCGGCGGGCGGCCGCGGTCAGCGACTCCTCGAGCCGCGCGGCGGCCGAGGCGTCGGCGGTGGCGGGCGGCGGCGGGTCCCAGCGCAGCATGACCCGGGTGCCGCGGCCGGGCTCGGACCAGATGTCGGCGGAACCGCCCACCGACCGCATCCGGGCGGTCACCGAGTTACGTAGTCCCAGCCGAGCGCCGTCGGCGGGCAGGCCGGCCGGCGGGAAGCCGCGCCCCCGGTCGATGACGCTCACCCGCAGATGGCCGGGCCCCAGGTCGAGCACGACCCGGGCGTCCACGGTCCCGGCGTGGAGGCGCACGTTGCGCAGGGCCTCGCCGAGCGCGGCGGCGACGGCGGCCCCCACGTCATCGGGCACCCAGGCCGCAGCCGGATCAACGGCCGTCTCGACGGGCGGCGTGGCGTCCGAGCGCTGGATGGCGTCCGAGGGCGGCGCCGGCCCCCGCGCCCCGGCCGGCGGGGCCTGGTGGGCCAGGTAGGACCCGGGCGAGCCCACCAGGGTGACCCGCAGGCCGTCAGCCCGCGCCCCGGCCACCGCCCGGGCGATCCGCTCGGTCACGGAAGGGCCTGGCTCCGGCCGGCCGGCCAGATGGTCCTCGACGGCCCGGACGCTCTCGGCGCACTGGCGGCGCAGGTCGTCGACGGGCTGGTCCTCGCTCATCCCGAGACCGGTGAGCGTGTTGAGGATCGTGTCGTGCAGCAGGCGCTCCTGCTCCCGGGTGTCCCGCTCGCGCCCCTCGGCGACGACCAGCCGGCGCCGGCGGGCGGCGACCTCCCGGTGGTGCAGGTCGGCCCGGACGGCGACCCGGTGCAGCCGCCGGACGGCCTGATGCACCAGCCCGGCGACGACCAGCACGAGCGCGGACGCGGCGAACACCTGTGGCCGATGGCCCGACGCGGTGGCGAACTGGCTGGCGACGAGCGCCGCGACGGCGGTGGCGAACGCCGGGCGGGGCAGCCCGAACGCCGCCCCCACCGTGGCGGTGAGCGCCGCGACGAAGACGAACGACGACGGGTCACCGCGCGCCGCGTCAGGCGTGATCCAGGTGGCGACCAGCGCGGCGAGCACCGCCACGACGACGTCGGCGACGGCGAGCCAGCGGCTCGGCCGCCGGCGCAGCAGCACGACGAACGCCACGCACCAGGCCAGCAGCACCGCCGGGCCGACCAGCGCGAGCGGATGCGCGCGGTACCACCCGTTCCAGACCGCCAGGAACAGCAGCAGAAACACCATCTGCGTGGCCCGCAGCTGGGCGGAGCACCGAATCATCACCGCTGACAACGCCTGCACGGAGCGTCCGTTCATATCGCATAAGTGTGGAGGATCAGGCTGACGGCCACGGCGGCCGGTGCGGGCGATCCGAGCCCGGTCGCCTCGTTCCCGGCCGGCGGCCGAATGACATTTGCGAAATCCCCCCGGACGGCCTTCGCGCGGCGGCCGCGAGCCGCCGCGCGATACCCGGTCAGCGCACCGGACCGACGGTCAGGTGGGCCACCCTGGCATGGTGCTCGCGGGTGTCGCCGAAAGCACCGATCAGGCGTTTGGCGCGTTTGTAGAAGAAATGAGTGTCGTGTTCCCAGGTGTAGCCGGTTCCGCCGTGGTATTGGATCATCGCGGCGGTGGCGTCGCCGGCGGCCTGGTTCGCCTTGCTCTTCGCCACGGCGGTGGCGAGGTCGGCGTCCGGGGCGTCGGTGTCGATCGCGTGCGCCGCGTACAGCACGGCATGCTCGGCCATGGTGACGGCGACGTGCAGGTCGGCGAGATGGTGGGCGAGCGCCTGGAAGGCACCGACCGGCCGGCCGAACTGGATGCGCTCACGGTCGTAGGCGACGGTGCGCCCGAGTGCGACGCGGGCGACGCCGACGAGGTCCGCGGCGGCGAGCACCGCGCCGCGGCGCAGCAGGTCGGCGAACGCCGCCGCGTCCGAGCCCGGCAGGCGGGTGGCCGGCGCGCCGGTGAACGTCAGCGCCGCGAGCCGGGTGGTGCCGTCGAACCCTGCCCGCGGCTCGACCACGACACCCGGCGCCCCGCCATCCACCAGGTACAGCCCGATTCCCGCGCCGCCCTCGGCGGCGACGACGAGTAGCCGGGCGATGGCGGCGTATTCGACGCCGGACGCGACGCCGTGCAGGTGGCCCGCCTCGTCGGCGCGCACGGCGACGCCGTCCGTCCCGAAGCCGCCGCCCGGGCCCCGCAGGGCGACCGTGGCGACGAGGTCGCCGGCGCCGAGCGGGCCGAGGACCGTCGCTGCCTGCTCCGGGCCGCCGCAGCGCCGCACGGCCTCGCCGGCGAGCACCGTCGCCGCCCACGGCCCCGGCACCACCCCGGCACCGAACTCGCGGGCGACGACCTGGGCGTCGAGCAGGCCGAGGCCCAGCCCGCCGTGCTCGACCGGCACGCACACCGAGAGCCACCCCTGCTCGCCGATGGCCTTCCACAGGTCGGGTGGATGGCCGTCGGCGGCCGGGTCGGTGAAGACCGCCCGCACGGCGCTGAGGTCGAAGCGGTCGGCGAGCAGCTCACGGACGGACGCGGCGAGCGCGCGCTGCTCGTCGGTCAGGGCGAAGAACACGGGCGGCGGCCTCCTGACAGCGAGGACGGCAAAGGCGACGAGGACAGCGAAGACGGCGAAGACGGCGAAGACGGCGAAGACGGCGAAGACGGCGAAGACGGCGAAGGCGCCGTCAAAGGCGGCAGGCGCCCGAGCGTCGCGGGCGATGCCGACGGATGCACGGCGCTCACGAGCCGCGGGGCAGGCCGAGCACGCGCTCGGCCACGATCGAGCGCTGTACCTGCGACGATCCACCCCAGATCGTCACCGACCGGGTCCAGAAGCTCTCCCGCCGCAGGTCGGTGAGGTCGAGATCGGCGAGCGGCCGGGTCAGCGCGACATCGGCGCCAAGCACCTCGTCGAACGTCTCGAACAGCCCCTGGTAGGCCTGGGACCACTGGAGCTTGGTGACCGACGAGGCGGCGCCGAGGTCGCCGCCCCGCTCGACCTCGGTGAGCACGTGCAGGGCGTGGTAGCGCAGGCACTCCAGCTCCACCAGGCGCGCGGCGAGCCGGTCGCGCAGCACCGGGTCGCCGTCGCGGCCCAGCGCCCGGGCGACGTCGACGATCTGGTCGTAGGCGCGCCGGAAGGCGGTGTACTGGCCCAGAGCCGACCCGCCGCGCTCGAACGAGAGCAGCAGCATCGCCGTCGCCCAGCCGTTGCCCAGACCGCCCACGCAGGCCGACGCGGGCACCCGGACGTCGGTGAAGAACACCTCGCCGAACTCGCTGACCCCGCTGAGCTGGCGGATCGGGCGCACTTCGACGCCGGGCGCGCGCATGTCGACGAGCAGCAGGGACAGCCCGCGATGCCGGCTCGACCCCGGCTCGGTGCGGACCAGGGTGAAGATCCGGTCGCCGCGGCCGGCGAACGTCGTCCACACCTTCTGGCCGTTGACGACGAACACGTCACCGTCGCGCTCGCCGTGGGTGCGCAGCGCAGCGAGGTCGGAGCCCGCATCGGGCTCGGAGAAGCCCTGGCACCAGATGACCTCGTTGCGCAGCATCGGGCCGATGATCTCGGTCTTCTGCGCCGAGGTGCCCACGGCCATCACCGTCGGGGCGAGAAAGGTGAGGCCCAGCGTGTTCACCGAGCGCGGGGCGCGGGCCCGGACCAGCTCCTCGTCGGCGATCGCGGCCATCGCCGGGGTGCCGCCGCGCCCGCCGTACTCGACCGGCCAGTCGATCCCGCCGAAGCCGGCGAGCGCCTTGCCCCGCTCCCAGTCGCGTCGCAGGTCGAACGCCGCGTCCTCGTCGAGCGAGCCCCAGAAGCCAGGCGCCGTCCAGGCCGCGGGGACGGACGCGGCGAGCCAGGCCCGAAGCTCCGCGCGGAACTCCTCCGCCTCCGGGGGGTAGGTCAGGTCCACGCGGTCCACCCCATCTGTCGTCAATCTCATCTGTGGACGTCGTCTCCTCCGGCGGGAGGACGCGGCCAGTCAGACCGTAGTACTCCCACAACCCGGCTGTGTGCTTACCGACAACGACCTGCCAGGCACGGCCGGTCGGCGGGCACCCCGGCGCCGTGGCGTCCGCCATCCGACGCCTGCCGTTCACCCACGCACAGGCGCCCGTCACCGTCAGCCGGCACGATGGACACGTCGCCCCGCAGGAGAAGTCGACCGATGGAGCAGGAGGATCGCCATGACGCCGACCAGGCCCGCCGCGCCAACCGCGAGCCTCGATCCCGCCCGCCGCGCCGACGCGCTGCGCCGGATGCGCACCGAGGTGATGGACGTCGCCGTGATCGGCGGCGGCGTGACCGGCGCCGGGGTGGCGCTCGACGCCGCCACCCGCGGCCTGTCGGTGGCCCTCGTCGAGGCCCGCGACCTCGCCGCCGGCACGTCCAGCCGGTCCAGCAAGCTCATCCACGGCGGCCTGCGCTACCTCGAGCAGCTCAACGCCCCGCTGGTCCGCGAGGCGCTGCGGGAGCGCTCGCTGATGCTCGACACGCTCGCCCCGCACCTCGTGCACACCGTCCCGTTCCTGCTGCCGCTGACCCGCCACGGCTGGGAGCGCGCCTACATCGGCAGCGGGGTGCTGCTCTACGACACCCTCGGCCAGGGGCTGGCCCGCATCGGTCCCGGCGGCGACGGCACGATGCCGCACCACCGGCACCTGACCCGCAGGGCCGCGCTGCGGATCTTCCCGTCGCTGCGCTCCGACGCCCTCGTCGGCGCCATCCAGTACTGGGACGGCCAGGTCGACGACGCCCGTCACACCCTGTTCGTCGCCCGCACCGCGGTGCGCTACGGCGCGGCGCTGGCCACCAGCGCCCGGGTCGTCGGACTGCTGCGGGAGGGCGAGCGGGTCGCCGGCGTCCGGGTACTCGACCTGGAGTCAGGCGGCGAGATCGCGCTGCGCGCCGAGCAGACGATCAACTGTGCCGGGGTGTGGACGGACGAGATCCAGGCCATGGTCGGCGGGCGGGGGAAGCTGTCGGTCCGGGCGTCGAAGGGCGTGCACATCGTCGTCCCCCGCGACCGCGTCCACGGCGAGACCGGGCTGATCCTGCGCACCGAGCGCAGCGTGCTGTTCGTCATCCCGTGGGGCGGCCACTGGATCATCGGCACCACCGACACCGACTGGAACCTCGACCTCGCCCACCCCGCCGCCAGCAGCGCCGACATCGACTATCTGCTCACCACCGTCAACAGGGTGCTGCGCACGCCGCTGACCACCGCCGACATCACCGGCGTCTACGCGGGGCTGCGCCCGCTGCTGGCCGGCGAGTCCGAGGACACCTCGGCGCTGTCCCGCGAGCACGCCGTCGTCTCCCCCGCGCCGGGGCTGACGATGGTCGCCGGCGGGAAGTACACGACCTACCGGGTGATGGCCGCGGACGCGGTGGACGCGGCGGTGGCCGGGATGAACCGGGCGGTGCCGGCGTCGTGCACGGAGAAGATCCCACTGCTTGGCGCGGACGGCTACCCCGCCCTGTGGAACGCCCGGGAGACCCTCGCCCGGCGCTTCGGGCTGCACGTCGGCTGGATCGAGCATCTGCTGCACCGGTACGGCACGCTCGCCGAGGAGGTGCTGGAGCTGGCCGCGTCCCGGGCGGAGCTGGCCCGCCCGCTGACCGGCGCGCCCACGTACCTCGCGGCCGAGGTCGTCTACGCGGTCACCCACGAGGGTGCCCTGCACCTGGAGGACGTGCTGACGCGGCGGACCCGCATCTCGATCGAGACGCCCGACCGCGGTGTCGACGCGGCCCGTGCCGTCGCCGACCTGATCGCCCCCACGCTCGGCTGGGACAGCAACGTGCGCGACCGGGAGGTCGAGCACTACCTGGCCCGGGTGGAGGCGGAGCGCGCCTCGCAGCGTGAGGCCGACGACGCCACGGCGGACGCGGCCCGCCTCGGCGCCCCCGACGTGCGCCGGCTGGGCCACGCGGAGACGCGGACGCCGGCGCCCGCCGCGGGCTGAACTGGGATGCCGACTGTTTTACTGGGGCTAGCGGCGGAATCCCGTTGACATGGAATTCATTCTCTGGTTGATCGCGGTGATCCTCGTCATCGCGGGGATCGTCACGATCGTGCGCGGCGCCCTGCTCTACGGCATCCTGCTCATCATCGTCGGCCTGCTCGTGGGCCCGGGCGGCGTGTCCGTCTTCAGTTGACGCCGACATCCGACATCTGACGCCTGACGCCTGACGCCTGACGCCTGATGGCGGCTGCGCGGTGACAGCGCCCGGGCCGTGCCGTTCCCACGGCACGGCCCGGGCCCTGCTGACACCCGCCGCCGAAGGGCCGTCACAGGCCGTATTCCTCCAGCAGGCGCAGCCAGACCTCGCTGACCGTCGGGAACGACGGGACCGCGTGCCACAGCCGCTCCAGCGGCACCTCGCCGACGATCGCGATCGTCGCCGCGTGCACCATCTCCTGGGTGTCGGGGCCGGTGAAGGTCGCCCCGACGACGACCCGACGGGCCTCGTCGACCACCAGCTTCGACGTCCCCGCGGTCGCCTCCCCGCGGACCGACGCACCGGCCACCCCGCTGGTCGGCACGCTGACCGCCCGCACGTCCACGCCCGCCTCCCGGGCCGCCCGCTCGGTCAGCCCGACCGCGCTGACCTGCGGGTCGCTGAACGTCACCCGGGGGATCGCGAGGCCGTCCGCGCGGTCGCGGGCGGGCTGGCCGGCCGCGTCACGGCGCCCGGTGATCACGTCGGCGACGACGCGCGCCTGGTATTTGCCCATGTGGGTGAGCAGCGCCCGGCCGCACACGTCGCCGACGGCGTACAGCCAGCCGCCGTCGACGGCCGTCGCCCGCAGCTCGTCATCCACCTCGATGAACGTGTCCGGCCGCAGCCCGACCGCCTCGACGCCCAGGTCCCGGGTCGCCGGGGTCCGCCCGACCGCCACCAGGATCTCGTCGGCCACCAGGACGTCCCCCGGCGGCGTGCCGCCCGCCGTCTCCTCGCCCGCGGCCTCCCCCGGCCCCACCGGTCCCGCCGCGACGCGGAGGCCTTCACCCGGATCTGACGGCCCACGCCCGTCGCTGTT
>NZ_FZMO01000154.1 GCF_900197875.1 Frankia canadensis
GGGGGTGCCTCGCCGAGAGGCGAGGCGGCATAGGTGATGAACGCTATCGATCACCACGGTGCAACGGTTCCGAGGCGAGGTGCCGCGCTGGTGCGGGCATGTCATCCGGAGCCGACGGCCGCGGTGACGCTGTTCTCGGCGGCGCTCGCGGCCTCCAGCGGGCGGACGGCGCGTGGGGTCGGGCTGGTGGCGTCGGCGGTCCTGGCCGGGCAGCTTTCGGTGGGCTGGAGCAACGACCTCGTCGATCGGCATCGGGACGCGGCCGGGGGTCGGGCGGACAAGCCCCTCGTCGGCGACGGGCTCACGCCCGCGACGGTGGCAGCGGCCACGGCGACGGCGCTGGTCGCCTGCGTGCCGCTGTCGCTGGCCTGCGGGCGACGGGCCGGGTTCACGCACCTCGCTGCCGTGGCGAGTGCCTGGGGCTACAACCTCGGGCTGAAGGCGACGCCGCTGTCGGTGGTCCCCTACGCGGTCTCGTTCGCACTGCTGCCCACCTTCGTCGTCCAGGGGCTGCCCGGCGCTCCCGCACCGCCCTGGTGGCTGCCGGCGGCGGCGTCACTGCTCGGCGCGGGTGCGCACTTCGCCAACGTCCTGCCGGACCTCGATGCCGACGCCCGCACGGGGGTGCGTGGGCTGCCGCAGCGCCTCGGGGCCGCCGGCTCGCGCGGGTCGGCCGCGCTGCTGCTCGCGGCCGGCTCTGCGGTGGCGGCGCTCGGGCCGGCGCGACCGTGGGGCCTGCGGGTGGGAGTACTGGCCGCGGTCGGGGTGCTGACCAGTGCCGGGCTGCGCCGCGACGACCGGACGGCCTTTCGCACCGCCATGGCCGTCGCCGCGATCGACGTCGCCCTCGTCGTCGCCGGCGCCCGGCTGGACTGACCCCGCGACATCGCGACATCGCGGCGGTCCGCGCATCGGTGTCCCGCCGTTGTGTCGATGGCGTGCCTGGATTGGATCTACCGTTACCGTGGAGCGACTGTCACACCGTGTGTGCGGGTGAGACCGGCGATGCCGCCGGCCACCGGCCCTGAGGCCCCTCCCGGAGACCCGTGAACGCTCCCCCGCCGCGGCGGCGCGCCCCCCGCCGGCCCAGGAACGACCCGGCCCAGTACGACGACCTCGCCGGCGAGTGGTGGGGGACGCACGGGCAGTTCGCCGCGCTGCGCTGGCTCGCGCAGGCCCGGGGACGGCTCATCCCGGACCCCCCGCACCCCGGCGCGGCGCTGCTCGACCTCGCCTGCGGCGCCGGGCTGCTCTCGGTGGCGCTCACCGGCCGGCTCGCTGGATGGCGGCATGTCGGCGTCGATCTGTCGGCACCGGCGCTGCGCCAGGCCACCGGGCACGGCGTGCTGGCGGTCCGGGCCGATGTGCACCGTCTGCCACTCCCGGACGGGCAGTTCTCCTGCGTCGTCGCCGGCGAGCTGTTCGAGCATCTCGCCGACCTCGACGGCGCCTGCGCGGAGATCGGCCGGGTGCTCGCGCCCGGTGGCACCATCGTCATCGACACACTCGCGGACACCCTGTTCTGCCGGCTGGCCCTGGTCCGCGTCGCCGAGCACCTGCCCGGGGGGCCGCCGCGTCGACTGCACGATCCGGCGCTGCTCGTCTCGCCAGACCGGCTGGCCGGCGCACTCGGACGCGCCGGCATCGACATGACGGTTGCCAACGGTCTGCGCCCGTCGTTCGTCGACTACGCCCGCTGGCTGGCGCGGCGCGCCGACTCGGTCCGGATGGTGCCCACCGGCTCCACCGCCGGGGTCTACCAGGCGGTCGGCTTTCGCACCGCGTCCGCGGGGGGCCACCGGTGAGTTCCCCGATTCCGTCGCCCCGCGCCCTCGCTGCCAGGGAGTCCGTCCACGCCGCGCAGCTCGCCCGCGGCGCCGTCGACGGCCTCGCCGCCCGGGCCGTCGACGCCGACCGCGACGGCGAGCTGCCCGCCGCTGACCTCGACGATCTGCGCGGCGCCGGCCTGCTGGGGCTGCTCGTGCCGACGCGGCTCGGCGGGTCCGGCGGTGGCTTCGCCGACTGGGCGGACGCCGCTCGGGTGCTCGCCACGGGCAGCGGCGCGACCGCCCTGGCCCTGAACATGCACACGTCGGTCGTCGGGGCGCTGGCCAGGACACCCGACGACCTCGCCCGGGCGATCGGGGCACCGCAGTCGTACTTCGCCGCCCGCGACCGGACCCTGGCGGCCGCCGCCGCCGGCGCGTTCATCGCCGTCGCGATGAGCGAGCGGGGCGCGGGCTCCCGCCTGTCCGAGCTGCGGACCCGCTACCAGCCCGACGGCGACGGCTACCGGATCACCGGTGTGAAGTCGTTCTGCTCGGGGGCGTCGCACGCCGACGTCTTCTTCGTCGCCGCCCGCGCCGAGGAACCTCGCACGTCCGTCCCACCCTCAGCCGCGACGATCAGTCACTTCCTCGTCCCCCGCGGCCCGGGGGTCAACGTCGAACCGAACTGGGACAGCCTCGGTATGCGGGGCACCGGCAGCCACGATGTGCGCCTCGACGTGCGGGTTCCCGCCGACGCGCTGGTCGGGGGCATGGCCGGGCTGAGCCTGCTGGTGGCGCAGGTGATGCCGCAGTGGCTGGTCGCCTCCTACGCCGCCGTCTACGCCGGGGTCGGCCGGGCCGTGTTCGACGCTGGGATCGAGCATGCCCGCGGCCGCACCGGCACCGGGCTGCCGCGGGGGCTCGCCGGGCTGCCCGCCGTGCGCGCCCGCTTCGGCCAGGCCGACGCCGCCCTGTCAGCGCTGGACGCGGTCGTCGACGAGTGCGCCCGCCGCGTCGACGCCGACCCGGGGTCACCCTCGACGAACCGGTGGGTGTGGCGGGCGAAACTGCTCGCCGGGCGCACCGCGCAGGACGTCGCCGCGTCGATCGTCGAGGCCTGCGGGACGTCGGTGACCCGCCGTGGGCATCCGCTGGAGCGGCTCTACCGCGACGCCCGCTGCGGTTCGCTGCACCCCGCGACGAGCGACGTGTGCGCGGACTGGCTGGGCCTCGCGGCGCTCGGCGGCGACCCGGACGCCGACGCGGATGTGGCCCGGTGGTGACCGCGGCACCGTCCGCCGCCGTGATCACCGGCCTGGGTTCGGCCTTCCCCGACCCCTACGCCCAGCAGAGCCTGTGGGACGACTACTTCGCGCATCGGTACCGGGGTGACGCGCTGGCGCGCCGGCTGTTCCTCGGCTCCGGCGTCCGCACCCGACACAGCGTGGTCGATCCCCGGCGGGAGGACATCAGCGACTGGTCGACGGCGGCCCGGATGCGCCGGTACCTCGACGAGGCCCCGCCGCTGGGTCGCCGGGCCGCGGGTGAGGCGCTGGCGGACGCCGGGATCGGCGCCGCCGAGGTGGGGCTGTTCGTCGTCGTGTCCTGCACCGGGTACGCGACGCCCGGCCTGGACATCCACCTGGCCCGCGAGCTGGG
This sequence comes from Frankia canadensis, assembly GCF_900197875.1. Lineage (GTDB taxonomy): Bacteria > Actinomycetota > Actinomycetes > Frankiales > Frankiaceae > Frankia > Frankia canadensis. The sequence continues at coordinate 3,429 of NZ_FZMO01000154.1, forward strand.
CATGGAGCCGTCGGTGCGCCGGCTACTGATCGGCCACATGGGCTGCTACGCCGCCATTCCGGGCCTGGGGGCCGCGGCCGATTTCGTCCGGGCCCGCCGGCAGCCCGCGCTCGTGCTCTGCGTGGAACTGACGTCCCTGCACGTCCAGCCCGCGGTCACACACCGCGACCTGGAACAGGTCATCGCACACGCCCTGTTCGGCGACGCCGCGGTGGCGGTCGTCGTTCTCCCCGACGCCCCCCACGGCCTGGAGATCCTCGACACCACCGCCGCGACCGCGCCCGCCAGCGAGGACCTGATGACCTGGCACATCACCGACCACGGTTTCCGGATGGGCCTGTCCCCGCAGGTGCCCGACGTGCTCGCCAAGCATGTCGAGGAGGCGACGGCGGCACTGCTCGTGCCGATCGCCGCGGACGTCACCGACGTCGGCGCGTGGGCCGTGCATCCCGGCGGCCCCCGCATCGTCGACGTCGTCGAGGAACGGTTGGGCCTGCGCCCTGGGCAGACCGCGGCGACCCGTCGGATCCTCGACACCCGTGGCAACTGCTCGTCGGGCACGGTCCTGCTCGTCCTCGACCAGCTCCGCCGGGGCCTGGCGACAGACGCGACCGTCGTCGCGATGGCCTTCGGCCCCGGCCTGACTCTGTGTCTCGCGCTGCTGCGCGCCCGCTGACCGACGTTTCCCCACCGACCTCAGCGTCCTCGACCCGACCGCAGCGTCCTCGACCTGAAACAAGCGGTTTCCGGCCGCCGACCGGTCGCCGAAGGCGGCGGGGAGGATCTCGCGCAGGAGGAGATCGAGCTGCCCCCGCCCGGGTTGCCCGAGGTAGGCGAGGCCGTCGCAGGGCGTCAGAGCCTCTCAGGCTTCGCGAAGCCGGACTCGAAGGCGATGATGACTGCCTGTGTGCGGTCCCGGGCACCGAGTTTGGCCAGCACGCTGCTCACGTGGGTCTTGACGGTCTGGACGCCCAGGTAGAGCCGGTCCGCGATCTCGTTGTTGGACAGTCCCTGGCTGATCAGCCGGAGTACAGTGGCTTCCCGGTCAGTGAGCGTAACCCGCCGCATCACCTCGACGGCCGCCTGGTCTATTGATCTGCTCGCCATGTGCCGGATCGCTTCGGGGAAGAGCAGGGTATCGCTCGATGCGACCAGATGTACGGCCTGGACGATCTCCGTGGGGCGCGCGCGTTTGAGTAGGAAGCCGGACGTCGACGGTCCAGTGGTCGTCCTGGCGACTGGCGCTGAACTCGCCGCCGAGGAGGATGGCCCGTTCCCGCAGTCCGCGCAGGCCTTTCCCCCCGCGTGGAAGGGTGGTGGACCTGCTCATCGCGTTGACGACACGCAGGTCAAGGCACGTGTCGTCGACACCGATATCGATCACCACCGCGCAGCCCGGCGCGTGCCGCAGGGCGTTGGTCACCGCCTCCTGCAGGATCCGGTAGGCCTCCTGGGACACGACGCCGGGGATGTCGCCGATCCGCGGACTGACGTCGGCGGTGACCGGGGCGCCGGCAGCCCGGGCGATGTCCAGGAGCGCGTCGAGATCAGCGAGAGTGGGTCGGGCGCGCACGCCTACTGGAGTGTCGCGGAGTATCCCCAGGGTTCGTTCGAGGTCGTCCATGGCGCGCCGCCCGGTCTCCTCGATGACGGTCAGGGCCCGCTCGACGAACGCGGGATCGGCGCCCGCGACCTGCCTGGCCGCGCCGGCCTGCAGGACCGTCACGGTAAGCGCATGACCGATGGAGTCGTGCAGTTCCGCGGCGAGCCGGTTACGTTCCAGGAGCTGGCCGGCACGATGTTCGACCTCCGCCAGCCTTTCGGCCGGTGACGGGCCGAGGAAGGCTTGGGCCACTCGTACCTGTAGCTCACCGACGGCGACCACGATCCACAGCAGCACAAGGACCAGTGGCGGGACGAGGAGCGGGCCCAGCAGCAGATGATCGCGGTCCAGTACCTCGATTCCGGCGGTGCGTAGCGGTCCCTGCCGCAACGGGGCGACCATGAGCTGGATGGCGAGAGCGACGGCGTTGACCGTCAGGGCCAGGACGGCGACTCCGAACCAGACACGGAGCAACAACCAGAGCCCGGTGCGGCGCAGGTCGGACAGAGTGCGCGAGCGGGCGACGCTGATCCTTGTGCTGTCCTGCGGTTTCAGGAGCAACCGTGCCTGGACGCCCTCCGCGTGGCGGGTCACGGGCACGAACGCGGCGAGAGCCAGCACCGGCAACGGGGACACCAGGCAGGTGAGCAGGGTGGTTGCCAGGGACTCGTCGAAGCCGGGCGCCACCATGACGCAGATACCGGCGAAGATCCCGCCCATGGCCAGGTGCAGCCAGCGCGTGTAGACCGCGGGCCGGAGCACCAGGGAGACAAGGATCGGCACCCTTCCATGATGCCTACGGCGATCCCCCGGGTGCCTCCCCCACAGGAGGGAGGGAAGCAGCGACGATTGGGGGATCCGCGCACAGCCCGGCGTGTCGCTCACTAGGAGCATGGCGACCGAGAAGGAACCACCGCCCAGAGCGCGTATCGACGTTCGGGATGTCACTAAACGCTACGGATCGACTGTCGCTGTGAAGCGGCTGAGTTTTCAGGTCGAGCCGGGTCGGGTGACCGCTTTTCTCGGACCTAACGGCGCGGGCAAGACGACCACCATGAGGATGATGCTCGGCCTCGACCGACCGACGGACGGCGAGGTGCTCATCAGTGGCAGGTCCTACGCACGGATCCAGGAGCCGCTGCGGCATGTGGGTGCGCTGCTCGATCCGGCTGCCGTGCATCCCGGGCGACGGGCTCGCGATCAGCTACTGGTCCTCGCCAGGAGCAACCGCATCCCAGATGTTCGGGTCGACGACATGCTCGACCGGGTCGGCCTGGCTGGTGCCGCCAGGCGTCGGATCGGCGGATTCTCCCTGGGTATGCGTCAACGGCTCGGGCTCGCAGCCGCTCTGCTCGGCGATCCTCAGGTGCTGATCCTGGATGAACCGCTCAACGGCCTCGACCCGGAGGGCATCCAATGGATCAGGAACCTGCTCCGGGAACTCGCCGACGACGGTCGGGTGGTCTTGTCCTCCAGCCATCTCATGAACGAGATGGCCGTAACCGCCGATCATCTCGTCATCATCGGAAGAGGCCGGCTACTGGCCGACGTCAGCATGACCGAGTTCAGTGCCCGGTACGGCCACGGCCGGGTCCGGTTGCGCACGACCCGACCCGAGCGGCTGGGCAGGGCACTGGCCGCCGAGGGGTTCACCCTGACCGCGACGAAAGGCGGGCTGTGGGAGGTACTCGAGGCACAGCCGGATCAGATCGGCGCGATCGCCGCCCGCGAAGGCGTGCCACTCCAGGAACTGCAGCCGCACAGCGACTCCCTGGAGGAGGCGTTCCTGCGGATGACCGCGGGTTCCGCTGAGTTCACCGCCGCTGCTGGACGAGAGGCGCTGACGTGACCCTGCGGCCGGTGCTGTATTCAGAGTGGACCAAGATCCGATCGGTCCGATCGATCGTATGGGCCCTGATGATGGCAGCTGTCCTGCTCGTCGGCTTCGGCTCCTTTGCCTGCGGGGCCTACGGCGACGGCGAAGCAGCACAACATGATTTTGATCCCCTGGCGCTGGCGTTCTGGGGGGCGAACTTCGCCCAGGTTGCCGTGGCCGTTTTCGCGATGCTGGCAATGGGAGGCGAGTACGAGAAGGGCACAATAACCACCTCTCTCACCGCCGTTCCCCAACGGACCCGGTTTTACGTTGGAAAACTCGCGGTCACGGCGGGAACTTCCCTGGCCGTCGCGGTTCCGGCCACCCTTGTCACGTTCTTCGCAGCGCAGGGTCTACTGGATGAACACGGAGTCCCCTTTGGCGATCCCGGCACGGTGCGCGGCGTGATTTCTCTGGTCCTCTACTTTCCGCTGCTGACCCTCCTCTGCGTGGGGCTCGCCACGATCTTCCGCGCGCCGGCTGCGACGATGGGGATTTTCCTGCCATTCCTGTTCCTTCTGTCTCCTCTGAGCATGGAGGTTCCCAGCCTACGGACGGTCGCTCAGTTCCTGCCTGATCGGGCTGGGCTGTACGCAGCCATGAACCTCCATTCGAATTCCGGTTTCGTCTACGATGCATGGCTGGGTCTACCGATTATGGCTGTATGGACGGCGGTGGCGGTCCTCGGTGGCTGGCACGCCTTGCACAGCCGTGACGCGTGAGCGACGTCCGGCTCGCACTTTGAGGCGCCTGTCCGCCGCACCGATGCGCGGCCGCACTGTCGTGTCCACGTGTCCGCCGGGCGAGCAGGCGGCTGGTCACCCGGTCGCGCGTGGCCGCGGTCGTTTCGTCCGCTGGTGTGGGACCAGGCGCCGGCTCGTTCACAGGCTGCGTGTCATCCCGCCTCGAGTCATCCCGCCTCGACAGGTCCGGATGGTGTGGGCCAGGCCGTCGGCCAGCCGACAGGCGGTCCGATATGCACGGGAATTCCGCTGTGGGAGGATGCGCCCACCGTAGCGAGTCCAAAGAGCACAGTGACCCAGGACGGGACGTGCCGGCAGTCGATCGCAGCAGCATCATCGCCGCGCTCCCCGACTACGACGTCGGCCGCGAGCTCGGCTCGGGCGGGTTCGGCCTGGTCCTCTCCGGGTATCACCGTCCCCTCGCCCGCGACGTCGCCATCAAGGTGCTCTCGGCGCGCCCCGGTGCGACGGAGATGGATCTGCGCACCGAGGGGCGGGCGCTGAGCCGCCTCGACCATCCGCACGTCGCCCGCGTGCACGACTTCGTCGCCCGAGGCCGGCTGTATGTCCTGGTCATGGAACTGCTGCCCGGCGGCAACCTGGCCCACCAACGGCTGTCCGGGCCCGACGCCTGCCTGCTCGGCCTCGCCGTCGCGGACGCGCTGGCCCACGCCCACGATCTCGGCGTGCTGCACCGGGACATCAAGCCGGACAACATCCTGTTCACCACGACCGGACGGCCGAAGATCACCGACTTCGGCATCGCCGCCCTGCTGGCCGACCGGCCGCCGGCCACCGGCCAGCCGGCCAGCCCGGGCCACACCGTCATCGGAACACCGCGGTACATGGCGCCCGAGCAGGTTCACGGCACGGCGCTCGGGCCGTGGACCGATCTGTACGCCCTCGGCGTCACCCTGTACGAGCTGCTGACCGGGGCCGCGCTCTACCCACCCGGCCTGCCCGAACCCGAGATGCTCCGGCATCACTGCATGGTGGCGCCGCCGACGCCGTTCGGGGTGCCCGAGCCGATCGGGCGGGTGGTGCTGCGTGCGCTGGCGAAGGCGCCGGCGGCCCGGCAACCCGACGCGCGGGCCTTCGCCGCCGATCTCGCCGCCGCCGCCCGGGTCGTCTACGGCGCGGGCTGGCAGCGGCGCAGCGGCCTCGACGTACACCTCACCGAAACCGCCCGGTTCCTCGAAGCCATGCCCCCCGATAGCGGGCACGTCGCCAGCGCGGCACCGCGGCCCGCGCGCGGCGGCGATCCCGCTGGTCCCGGCGACGAGGACACCACCCGCCTCGATCCATCACCCGCCAGTGACCCACCCGTGTCCAACCTGCCCGCGTTCCTCCCACCCGTGTC